>JANPAU010000218.1:0-3349 GCA_031430055.1 Akkermansiaceae bacterium
GTGCCGGGCCAGACGGGGGCGACGAGTGAGCCGACAACGAGTCCCGCAGCGGCGATCTTGTCGGCCATGGCTTTGAGAACTTCCTCCGAGGCGTCCGGATCGGTGTGGGAATGGAAGACGAAGAGGTCCACTCCGTCGAACTTGCGGCCATTCACCTCGGCGGCGGTAGTGAGTTCGAGCATGTGCTCGAGAGAGATGGGAGGGTGATCGGTGCCGGGTTCTTTGCCGACGAGTCCGGGCCACATGGCGTTGTGTAGTTTCATGACTATGATGGAGTCTTGGTTTATTTGTTGGGGGAGATTACTAATATTTCTTCGGAGTGATTTGTAAGTTGGTGCAGCGACATCAGGCAACAACGGAGTATGGAAATTTTGGGAAATCTCGCCTCATGGATAATCAGGGTATCGAGTAAAATTCTCTGGTGCGGTAGCGATTTGCACAAACCTTTCAGCTCGGCCAAATACCGATGCGCCTTCGTCAACGCCGCCCAAGCCGCCCGCGTCTCCCGCGCGGGGATACATTCCACCGTGGTTTCGGAAAAGCCGTGGTTCATACCAAATCCTTTTTTCGATTCAATAAACCGATGATGAAATAGTTAAGGGGATTGGAGTTAGGTTGACTCAAGTGTTACCAAAGACACGTTTTTGTAATAATCACGATAGGGCTGTGAGGATGCTCTCACAACCGTCTTCGAGTAGGCGGATGACATGGTCAAATCCACGTTGCCCGCCGTAGTAGGGGTCCGGCACGCGGAGATCTTCATGATGGCGGCAAAAGCTCATGAAGGATTGGATTTTAGGGAGAAACTCGGCGGTGGCGTCGAGTCGCCGGACATCCGCGAGATTTGTCTCGTCCATGGCGACGATTAGGTCGAATTTTTTCAAATCTGCTGCTAGGATTTGCCGAGCGCTTCCCTCTATCGTGTAGCCTTTTTGACGAAGTGCTTCCGCCATCCGGGGATCGGGCGGAGCGCCTTGGTGGTGGCCGATGGTGCCGGCAGAATCGATTTCGAACTCCTGCGAGCGCCCGGCATCCATGACTTGTTTTCGGAAAATGATCTCTGCGGCTGGTGAGCGGCAAATATTGCCGAGGCAGACGAAGAGGATGCGGTGACGATGATTGTCAGGAGGCATGAGTGGTGTGGGGATTTAGTTCAGATAATCCAAGGGCGCAGGCAATCCAAATCCTTCGTGAAGCCGGATTCGGAAATAGCTGGCACTTTGGAAATACCGCGCGACGATTCGTTTTTTTGAAAGTTAAATTCCTATGTCTTCATTTATGAAAAATCCTTGGTTGATCCCTGTTACAGCGTTAGTGCTTGGTGCCGCTGGCGGATATATTTCTGGAAAAAACACCGGGGTGGGCAGTGCTCCCGTAGTAGAGGAATTGGCGCAACGTTCCCGCTCAAGCACTCGCACTGGAGGTTCAGCTCCGGGCGAGACCGCCAAGAAGAGCAGGGCTGGCACCAGCACGGATCAAATCGCCCGGATGCCTGGCAACTCCACACGGGTGCAGGCGTTGATGGATTTTTACTCCGGACTCACGCCGGAGCAACTGGCAGAAGAAGCAGGCAAACTGGATAGCCTTCCGATGGGTGAAAGAATGTTGGCCTCCTTCCTCCTCTTCGGTCGTTGGGCGGAAGTCGATCCCACGGCGGCGATGGCTTTTTCGAATACGATGGGCATGGCCGGTGGATTTGTCCGGCCAACGATTCTTCAGAGTTGGGCCAGCGTGGACCCGGCAAATGCTGCGAAATATTATGCCGCAAATCCTCGTGAATTCGCCATGATGGATATGATGGGCGGTGGTCGTGGCCCGATGGGTGGCCAAGGCGCATCTTCGATCATCGCCACCGAGTGGGCGCGTCAAGACCCTGCCGCAGCTTTGGCATGGGCCAGTTCTTTGGCCATGGGCAAAAATGAGGCGATGAACGCTGTGGTGGGTGAGGTCGCTAAAACCGATCCTCGCAAGGCGGCTGACATGCTGGCGAAAATGAGTCCCGAGGAGCGCGCTGGTGCTTATCGCTCGGTGGCTTCCCAGTATGGTGCGCTTGATTTTGTGGAAGCACAGACTTGGATTCGGACCTTGCCAGCTGATGAACAAGTGAGTGCCCTCGCTTCCGCCATCGGCGGGCTTTCGAATACGGATCCGTCGTCGGCTGCGATTCAAGTCACAAAAATGGAGGCAGGTGACGCGAAGGATAATTTGATCGAGGATGTGGTTGAAGACCTTGCCCGTAGGGACCCACAGGTCGCCATGGATTTCCTAAAAGAACAAACGAGTGAGAAGGCCCAGCGCGACTCGATGCGCAAGTTGATGCCCGCTTTAACCGCGAAGAATCCCATCGCCGCACTCGCTTTCGTAAACTCCTATCAAGCTGGCCCCGTTCGCGACAGTGCTGCCCAAGCATACGTCTGGAGTAATAATAAAGGCGCACCTGCGGAGATGATCCAAGTGGCTGAATCCATCGCCGATAACGGCGATCGTGATCGCACCGTCGGCATCGCGGCGATGCGCTGGATGCGTGAAGACGCCCCGGCGGCAAAAGCGTATGTGGAGGCATCGACGAGTCTATCAGAGGACACAAAGAAGCGTATCACCGAAGGCCGCAGGATGTGGGGCGGTGGAGGAAGAGGGCGTGGTGGAAACTGATTTTACGGCATACTAGTGTGGCGTAAAATTTGATTCTGGGAGACGCACGTATTTCGTTCGAGCCCCTCAAGATGTTTTGGCCTAAATCCAAATTCGAAAACTTGCTTCCACGTTAGCCGTTCATCGAATCGCATCGTTGGAATTTCCGCAGCACACAAGATCTGGGCACACACTATCCACAAAAGAATTGTCCTCATAAATTGATTAACAAATGTCTGTTATTTGGGACCGGAGACGAGGACAGCACTTGACGCCGTAGCGCCCGGAGGTGGCCGCGCGAGCCGCCGATGTGGACGACACGAACGACGCACCCGAAGCGCTTTCTAGCAGCGCCGCTGCGGGATTCTTGGGGGCCGGAGGCACGGGCGGTGGAACGTAGCCGGTGCCGCAGGCCGGGGCGCGGAGCTTCTTCGGAAGGGCGGCGAGCCGGGAGGCGGTGAAGCGGAGCGGAACCGGGGGGGCAGATTCCGCCTCCCGGCTGGCCGTGCGGGGTGAGGTGGCCAGGGGATGCGAGTGACAACGAGCCTAACTTGCGGCTGGCGCGGGAGCTGCCCAGGCCGGAGGGCACTTTGACTGCGCGGGTAATGCTGCCGAGGGTATTCCCCGAGGGAACATCAGAGGGAGGGAGGGACCCGCTTGCGGGAGGCACCCGGACTGGATGCAGCATTACCCCGCGCACGTCACATGTTCCCGCAGG
>JANPAU010000219.1:0-3960 GCA_031430055.1 Akkermansiaceae bacterium
CGCAACGTCCAACGCCACCACGCCGATGGTCACAAACTCTTCCGTCTCCGCGAAGGGACGGAAGCCAATCGTGGCAAAATCGTAGGTGCGTTTCATGGGAAGAGGAATGGTGAATATCGAATGACAGAAAATTAGTTTTCCTGTTTCAAAATCAAATTTTTTACGATCTCGTTCGACAATCCACGGGAAATCTTTTCGGGAATCTCAGCATGGGATAGATAGCCTTCCAACGGCACGGCCTCGACGGTGAGCGAAGTCGGGTTGTCCTTAAAGTCCCGACCGACCTGCTCAAGTCGCCCCACATTGATCACGCCGATCCTCTCCAAGATACGCTGTGGTGGCTTTTCAACGCGGAGGCGGAACATATCCCATGTGTCTTCCAATGCGCAAAGAGAAAGCCGGCTGACCGAAGAACCATTCCCCTTGAAAAGACTCGCGGACACTTCGCCGCTGGCGGCATCAAACTTGTCCGAACAAATGGCTTTGGCGATGTCTTCCGACGCGTCGAGTGGCATAGGTCATTTCGAGGCGAAATACTTGGTGGTCACTTCGGAAAGTAAACTGTTTGGGTGGGTTTCTTCGATCCCGGCAGTTTCGATAAAAAGTTCAAACTCCGTCGGACCAAATTCCATCTGGACGGATTTGCCCTCGGCATCGCGCCATGCCAACTCGAAGTGACCATCATCGGTAAGAAACAGGCTGGGCTTAACTTCGGACGGGAATTCAAGCGATTCGAGAGCTTTTAACAAAGATTGCTGCGAGCGTGGTGAAACCGGGCACTGGCCCTCGTCACCCCATCTGCCGGAAAAATGCTGTCGGAAATACTGCCAACGCTTCCAGCCGTGGACTCCGAGCTTGCGGGCCACCAGTTGTTCCCTTGCCACATCCCCTGGAGCCGCGATGCGATGGCGGGGCAGGAGAGATTCCTCTGTGCGGGAGGAGAGCCATGAAGCCGTTTGGTAAGGTAGAACCGAATCGCAGAATGTCATGTTTTCAAAAGTTATTCGTAGCTGGGAGCGAGACTGTCGAGGAAATCTGTCTTTAGGAGACCGAAAAAGATCTCCTTGTTACAGCGATGGGCCTCCTCGAACTTCTCGACAGCATCGCCGAATATATCGAATCCGGAGGCTTCCAGCCACACATCGAGATCGAGAATACTTCCACCAATAACTTCGTTTCCACGCGTCACCATCGCTCCATTGTTCAGGAGCAGGCGGGCGGTGAGATCACCCCGACGGAATACCGTGGCGAAGTTCATCTCCACTCCTGAGATACTTTGCCCGCCGGAACGCACATCGAGCACCAAGCGGGAGAAAATATCTTCCTCGAAAAAATCGATGTAGCGCATGCCTAGGCGTTCGCCCTCGTGGATGAAGCCCGCGAGCTTGAGCCGCTCAAGCAGCCAAGCCAGCTCCTCTTTGATACGCCCCCACCCAGAATATTCGCCTCGGGTGAGGAGTGAGATGACACGGGGGCCGAACTGGATTACGAAGCCCTCTCCTGCAAAACGAAGCCTAGGCGCATATACCAAGGCTGGATCATTTCTCAGAATCTCCTCGGGTAGTTCGGAAACCGCCAGCTTTTCGATTTTCGGGTAAAGGTCACTGATTTGGGAGTAAAGCAGTCCAGGAAGCACCGACCATTCTTGCCCAGTCACGAAGCGGATTTCCATCACTGCTTCCAGAATCGGGCACGGCGAAATCCGGGTCGGCAACTTTTCGAGCGTTGGAATGGGGAAGTCCATGAATGTCGAATGGAGAATGACGAATGAAACGACCGGGCGCTAGGCGGATTTTTGGATGGAGAGCGAATCAATTCGCCTCGTAGGATTGCTCGATCAGGTGTCCATCCGTCCACCGGTCTTGGGGCCGGTCGAATATTCGGAGGCGAGGAAGGCAATCCCGAGGAAAGTGTCGAGGTGCTTCTCGATGAGGCTTTGGAGGGATTTCTCCAGCGCCATTGAGGGAACTGTTAGCTCTGTGACATGGTCGAAGGAGAGTTTGAGGTCGGACATGGCCTTTCTAAAAGGGGTGGATGGCAAAGCCGATGCTGATGCACTCGTCGAGTCTTGTAGAAAAGTCATTCTATCGAGAGAACGATTTTTCTTTGCTCCAACTCATTGAGGAAAATCTTCAGGCTTGGGTTCTTGCTGCCTTCGGTGAGAAGCACCTTGCGTTTGGCATATTCCTTTGATGCGGATCGATATCGGTCGGGGTCTTTGTTCAGCGGTGCTTCGTTCTTTCTAACTAGCGCCCGATCCACAGCTTCCAGACATCCCTCGCACTTGGCTGCCTTGCTCTTGTCCCAGAGAGGTAGAAGCCAACACTCGATGGCGTTCACACAAATGGCAAAGATGATCCTTACACCGTAAAATGCTAAATCCTCAGGGCCGATGATTTCCTGAAGTTTTTTGGCCACCTTCGCCACCAGTGCTGGCGGCTCCAATTGTTTGACGCCCTCCCTTTGGCTGACGCCAAAATTCTCGTGCTCCGATTGATCGGTGTCGATCTGCACGATGAGAAATTCAGAAAAATCGAGTGCGTCACGATGCTTTTTCTCTTCGAGGAATTTGAATACGTTTTCCCAACTGCCGAATTGCTGCCAACTTGACTCGCCAGCGGCAGTCGGGTCCGGCTGAAATTGATTAAAGATTGGTTCGGCGTTTTGCCCCTTGAACCATCCAAAGAGAATGTTCTTCAAGACGGCGTAGTCCGTGATTCCCTCGGAAACGATGGCGAATTCGTTCATGGGTAGCGTTAAAAATGATCTGGCAGTCCACCCAGAAGACCGGACATGAAAGCGGTTGATAGCTTGACCGGATCGCCCTCTGGGCGGGGTCGCGGAGCATTCACACGGTTGACGATGGTATGGCCTTCGCTGTTACGGCGAACGACATAGAGTCGTTGCTTGTCATCCTGAAGATTGAGACCGTCCAAAATCGCGGGATTGGGTGTGGTGCAGATTAATTTTTTGCCCGTCTTTTCTTCCAGTGCGGCGAGTTGCCTTATGAGTTCGGCACAGAGCTTGGGATTCAACGAAGTGTCGATGTTGTCAATCGCGAAGAATTGGGGGGTCGCCTTGCTCAGAAACAAAGTGAAGTAGAACAGCAGGTAGAGGAATCCTTCATTGGCGCTCCGCTGGTCGAAGAAATTTCCGTCTTGCGGCAACCAGCGATCCTGAATCCGCAGTCGTCCTTTGATATCGTCCACATCGGAGGGGAATTTGATATCGGCAAACCAGCCTAACAAGTTTAGATGGGATTTCAACTCGTTGGTGAATTGGCCGTTTTCCTTCTCCGCCGTGGTTTGCAACAGCTTTAACAATCCTTCTCCCTTGTTCCCCAGAGGCTTGATCGCACCTTCTTCCTCGAAACGCCGCATGGCTGAATTTTCCGGAGCATAGATCATGAAGTCTCTGAACGCCCAATGCGAGGCTTTCTTTTTCTTCGTTTCCCCAGCGCGGACTTGAGCTAACAAGCGAAGGGATGCGTCCGCGTTCCCTTCAGCTAGAAGTTTGAACAGCTCGGATTGCTTTACGGCTTCCAGAAAGGCGGGATCTCTAAGAATCTCCTCCATCTCGGCGGGCTTTACCAAATGTTGCGTCTGCCAACGTTCGCCCTCGTCCTCATTTTGGCGGGTGATGCCAAGAGCTAGAGAGTCTCCTTCGTTCTCACCATCAATCCGAATCAGGATCGGTCTCGGCTGCTCTTGTTGAGGCGTTTCTACCAGATTTTGAAACCCGGCCGTCATCCATTCCTTGTCAGTTACCCGGATGCCCCGATTGAACAGAAACTCATCATCCAATTTGTCCGCCGAGGCCGCAGCCGCGAAAGCAATGGCTTCCAGGACGTTTGACTTCCCGCTTCCATTCTCGCCGATCAGCACGGTGACACTACCGGGCTTGATCGATAGCTTGGCGATCGATTTGAAGTTCTCAATCTGGATCTCGGAAATCATGGGC
>JANPAU010000220.1:0-3755 GCA_031430055.1 Akkermansiaceae bacterium
ATGCTGGCAATGGTATTGTTGAGCGTGGTGAATTGGGAGGACGTCGTCTCCCAAGTAAGCGCATACTGGCGCAGCGCTGGCAGCGTCCATCTGGCCGAGTCACCAAAGGAACTCATCACATTCAGGGCGGCGATCTGGAAATGATGTGCTCCCCAACCATAGCCTTGTTCGACCTCCATCATCGACAGGGCGATCGGAATGGCTTCGGCGGGTTTGTATCTAGCGACTGCTTGGATGCCCGCAGCGCGAGCTTCGCCGTGCCACATGGTGTCAGCCAAAGCCTCGGTGGTAGCAGCCGCAAAAAGGTCCGGTGTCAGCGCCTGCGCGTCCGCCAAGGTCAGATAGTTTTTGGCGAAATTGGCAACTCCCAGACGCGGGTTGGAATCGGGTTGTTTCAAGCCGGCTTTAACCGCAGGATACAGCAGGTTTTTTGAAGCACTGATGGTGTGGGATGCGATATTGCCTCCGCCATAAACCGAATCACCAAAAAGCGCGAACGACAGGAAATTATTGGCAATCTGCACGGGATCGTCCCACACGATCACCTCTGGATCGGTCGCGTTGGCAGCGTAGGCCGTAAGCATCGTATCTCGTTGCCCATTCGCACCCGAGCCGTAGATCCGCAGCGCTTGGGCGGCTTTACCACGGACCCAGAGATCGGTGTCGGATAGGCGTTGGCCTAACGCGGTCAACGCACCCGCTGCTTGGCGAGCACCCAGTGCCTGGCAAGCTCCCATCCGCGTGCTCGGATCGGTGCTCATGGTGCCGTTGGTGATCGAAGCGATCAGGCTGTTCAGTTCAGTGGTAGTCAGGGTGCGTGAAGCGAGTTGGGTGGCGGCACTGTTGCGCACCACCGGATCATATGCGCTCAAGTCCGCAAGCAACTGGGTGGTGGTGAAAGCGGGGCAATCCAGCTTGTAAGTGGCGGCAGCAATCGCGTCGGTCACCTTAGCAACACTCAAGGTATTCGCCGGAATCGCGTTTCTCCCGGTGATGTAGAGCCGTTGCAACGACACGCCGAAGGATAAAATATAGGTGGCTGTGGGATTCATGTCATTGTAACCGCACTTGCCCAGATAGCTGCCATCCTCCGTCTTGCCGCCACCGTATTGTTCCTGACCATCATAGGAAAACGAGCCATCAGTCCGGCGGACCAGATCGTTGTGCCAACGGAAATTTTCCATGTATTTTGCCACCGCCGTCGGCCCGCCGATATTGGCTCCCATCGTTCCCCACAGGTAGCTCAGGCCTTGGCCGGTGTGGCCGTATTCGCGGCCGGTGCATCCTGCCACGGACATGCGGGCGAAATACTCGGTTTCCGCAGGGCGGTTGTCCTGCAAACCGAATAACACGGCGCACATCGGATCCTTGCCATTCGAAGCATGCCCACCAGCCCAGGGTTCATGTTCGCCATAAGGGATTGAGCCCTTGTTTACGTAATATTTGAAAAAGTCCGAGCCGCGCTGAATCGCAGGGTCGATCTCCGGATCGATGGCTTGACCGCCCGCCACCAGTGCTTTTTTTCCCATGACGATGGCGATGTTAGTGGGAATTCCCGCCGCGTTCACTGGACCATAAGGAGTAACCGTGCCGTGCAGGCTGCCATCGGGTTTCCGGGGCGTGCCGCCGTGGCTGAAGGTGCCGTAGCGACTTTGGCCCTTGGCCATGGTCACCGTGTATCGGCTGATGCCTGCCAGGACGCTGGCGTCAGGCGCACCGTCCTCAGCGGTGCGCAGGTAATATTCACTGAGAAAAATGCTCATGTAAGACCAGTCCCACCACTCCATGCCCCAAGGCTGCAACGTATTCGCCGTCAACGTATTCGCGTAGCTTTTCAAACGCGTCTGCACGAGGGCGTAATCCGCATCGCCGGGCACCACACTCGCCAACAGCGCCAGTCCTTTGATTGCACCGCCGTAGCCGGAACTCAGAAAGTTAGAGTCGGCCTTGAGCTGACTGACGAGTTTGATGCGGGCATTGGCAAGAACCAACGCGGACTTCGGGCAGGTATAGGGAGACGTGGCGGTGTAATTGCCCAGGATCGCCATGGGAATATTCTCATCGGTGATGACACCTGCGCGCCAGCGGCTGACCCGCAGCGTGCCGGCCCCGGTTTTCTCCGCCTCGCCGATCGCCACGCCCAAAGCTTTCCGGCAATCACTGACAAAAGGCGGCACCGTGCCAGTGCTCGCCGCCATCGCGCCAAGGATCACGTCATCCACCGCCAGCACCGCGCTGGCCGGTGCGCTCGCCACGGTGACCAAAATTTGCCGACTCGGCGCGGTGAGCAGTCCGTAATCCCCCGCATTATTGTTGTCGATGTAGATCCAACCGCGCAGCCCGGTGGCCCCGAGATTGAAGGTTTCACTGTAAGGTCGCGAACTGTATTCGGGATCGCTCTTCAGCGCAGCGATCACCCCTGCGGCGGTGAGATCTGGGTTCACCACATAGCCCATCGCCGCCGTGGAGAAGGCGGTCAGGAAAACCAGCGAAAGCGCCGCACAAGCGATGCGCGCCGCCATAAAGGCACAAAATGGCAAAATGCCCTTGAGTCGGTCGGTTTCGGTGGGTTTCATATTTCGGATAATCTGTGAATTTGTCGCGGCCATGCCGAAATGGATCATTTGCTCAAACAATCGTAAAATGGACCTGGCACAACTTTTATTATTAGGGCCACTGAGTGACTGGAGAGACTAGTATGAAACATGCGGCCACAGCGCGAGCGAAGCATCGCGCACTCCGGAGTGCTGCACAAAGAAGTCAGGCTACTGGCTCACTTTGAGGCGGACAAAAAGCTGATTTCCCTGATTCGGAATCGTGACTTTCACGCGATCCGCCGGGCTGCCGGGCGTGATCGTCACGATGCCAGCGCTGGTCGCGGGAATGGTCACCTGAGTCCACCCGATGAGATCGCTGCCGTATTCCACCACTTGGCTGGTGGCGGGTGAGAGCGACAGGTCACTGCGCTCATATTCAAACAGCCAGTCGCCGGATGATTTCGCGAGCGTCGGCAAGATGGTTTGCGAGGAAACCATCGGTGCACCGCTGAGGGTGAATTCAATGAGGTTGAAAATACCATCGCGGTCTGGATCATCGAGCAGACCATCGTTCACGCCGGGCGTGAGTCCCTGCGCGGAATTACTTGCCCAGCTTGAGTAAGAGGCCGGGTTCACCGTCAGCAATTGGTCCACCGGGGTGGCGGCGCTGAAGCTGGCGTTGCCCGCTTGACTGGCGGTGATCGTGGTGCTGCCCGCTTTCAAGAGCGTCACGGTAGCCCCCGAAATGCTCGCGACGAGTGGATCCGAACTCATATAACTCACCGTTAATCCCGAGCTGGCGGTGGCAGTCAGTGAAAAAGGAGCATTCAAGTAAGTCTTAGTCGGCAGAGCACCGAAGGTAATGGTTTGACCTGCTGGCTCGATGGCTACATCCGCAAACGTTAGTGCCGGAATGGCGTTCGCACCATAGAGTAAGCTGGAAGTGGCTTCGCCAGAGTTCCAGAAATTGTCATTCAGATAGTCGAGTTTGGCGGTGGTGGTGGCTGCGCTATTCAGTTGGAGCGTGACGACATTACCTGAAGCGCTGCCGGAAGTGACTTTACCGCCGACATCGTCCACGTAGTAATTGACCGTCGAGAAGCTGCTCCAGCTCATGGCTTGGTCGAAGACCAAGGCGATCGCTGTCCTGGCGCTGGTGGTAAAGTAAGCGCGCTGTAAGACTGGCGCGGTGACGGGTGCGGGCGGGACGACGCCGTA
>JANPAU010000221.1:0-2231 GCA_031430055.1 Akkermansiaceae bacterium
GTTTTTTTCGTGTCGCGGGTTTGCGGTGGCTGGCCCCGCCCGTTTCCTCACCCAAAAAAAAAAAACAACGACTCCGCCACCGGTGCTTCCCGAACCGACTCCGAAGGTGGTTGTCACGCCTGAACCGAAGCCGGAGACGCCTCCGGTTTCCCCGCTCTCCAAGTTCCGTCGGGCAGCTTCCGATCTAGCAGCAGCTGCAGCACCATCGCTTTTTGATAGCGAGCGTCCATTTGCCGAAGCGGATTTCGCCGGCAAGCCAGCTGCGGCAGCGACTCCAGATCGTGATCTTTCCGCCTTCACTTTCACCTCCGAGGTGACTCCCAAGCCGGAAGCCATCGCTGCCGAGCCGGAACTAGAAATCGAGGAACCCAGCACCGCCGCCCTTGAGCTTGAAAAAGTGGCGACCGTCGAAGAAGTGACGAAAATCTACGGCGATATGGCCGAAGTCGATCCTGAGCCGATTGAGAACACGGAGGAGTTTCAGGAAATCGAGCCGACACCCGCCAGCTTCATTCCAGGCCCGAAAAGAAGACCTTCGCTCGTAGCACCTTGGGGAAAGTCGAAGGCTTCCGAGCCTCCTGAGTCAGAAGACTTTTCCGATTTAGGTTCTCCTGTTTTTCCTGAATCGGAGCCAGCGGCAACGCCGCCAGCTGATGGAGAGCCGCTCAAGCTAAAACTTGGCATCAAGGCCACAGGATCTCAAAACGAGCTTTCTCTAGACTCCGCGCCACGCGGTCGGTTTGAGGGGGAGAGTCCAAATGTTTTTGAAGGAGAAGACCTCGATCTCCCACCTTTCTTGAGAAAGAAAAAATAGATTTCTATGAACGATTTAAAGCGCTTGGAGATACCGGGACACGTTTCCTTGTTAGAGGGTAATGGTGGCCTGACCAAGGTTGTAATTCATACTGCTTCAAGCGAGGCGGAAATCTATCTTCACGGTGCCCACGTCACTCATTTTCAAAAGAAGGGAGAAGAACCGCTCTTGTTCATGATTGCTGTTAGTGACTATTCCCCGGATAAACCCATCCGCGGTGGAATACCGCTGATCTTTCCTTGGTTCGGCCCGCGCGAAGGTCAGTCGGCCCACGGCTTTGCCCGCATGACGGAGTGGATACTCACGGAAACATCACTGCTTCCCGCCGGTGCAGTCCATCTACGATTCAGTCTGCCGACAGTGGAGTTCTATGAAGTTGAGTTCCGTGTCACCGTAGCAGATCGGCTCACGATGGAGCTGCTCGTGGTGAATACCGGGCCGATCGATGCGGTTTTTGAGACTTGTTTGCACACCTATTTTCAAGTCAGCGCGATCCCTGCGATTTCGATCACTGGATTGCGAAACGCCACTTACCTCGACAAAGTGAATGACGCTACATGCCTGGAAATTTACCCCACCATCTCGATCGGGTGCGAAGTGGATCGCGTCTTTTGCGATACGATAACCACCGTGGGCATCCTCGATCCAGGCTTCGAGCGCAAGATCTGGATCGAGAAATCCGGATCGAACTCGACGGTTGTTTGGAATCCATGGATCGAAAAATCCAAGCGTATGGCCGACTTCGGCGACGACGAGTATCAGCGAATGGTCTGCGTAGAATCTGGCAATGTCGCGAAGAACCAGATCACTCTGCCACCAGGCGAACGCGCAGAGATGAAAGTGGTACTGAGCAGCGAAAAGATGATTTACTAGATCTTTTTTGAGGTTGGCGGAGGGTAATATCCACTTTGTCTTCAGCCATGGCATTTCACCCGGGATTTCCAACTTCGCCCTACGCTCCGCTCATCCCGGCGCAACGACGGTTTACGACTTAGAAGTCTGCGGGGATGGCGGAAGGTGGTTTTTGAGAATGACGAGGATAGGAAAGGATTCCTGTTTCGCCTCGACAGAACAAGCTCGCTTGCCAAGATCAAATTTCCTTCCCTGACTTTTCTATGCGGATCGCACTTTTCGGTGATATACACGCCAATCTCGAAGCCCTCGAGGCTGTCCTCGAGGACGCTTCTCAACAAGGGGCGACCGACTACGTGTGCATGGGCGACGTCGTAGGCTACAATGCCGATCCTGCCGCTTGCTTGGAGAAAGTCCGAGCGATGAATTGTCCCACCGTGAAGGGCAATCACGACGAAGATGCCTCCGGTAGCCACTCGCTGGAAACGATGAACCCCATCGCCGCGACTGCGCTGGAGTGGACCCGCGAACAGCTTTCTACGGAGCAGCGGCTATGGCTTGCCCG
>JANPAU010000222.1:0-24067 GCA_031430055.1 Akkermansiaceae bacterium
CGGCGCATCATCGTGCTCGGTCGGATGGGTGAGCTTGGCTCGCACGCACCTGCCGCACATCTTCGCACCGGAGCTCTCGCTGCGGAGCGTCACCTCACGGTGATTGCTGTGGGGGAAGGTGCTGAGGGCATCGCGAAGGGAGCGAAGGATGCCCCCCATTTTCCAGACCTCGAGCAAGCGGCCAAGTGGCTAACACGTGAGGTGAAATCTGGCGACGTTGTTTTGTTTAAAGGCAGCCGCTCTGCCACTGTCGAACGCGTCATGCACGCTGCATTCCCCCGAAACTAATGCTCCCGGCAATTTACGACTTTTGGTATCAAGCATTCGAAGCGGAGAGACTCTCCGGTCAGCAGGACTGGGCACATACATTTTCGTTTTTGAATTTGTTTCAATACATCACCTTTCGCGCGGCGTGCGCCGGGTTGTTTGCCTTCATCCTCTCGGTGATCTTCGGTCCGCGAGTGATTCGCCGTTTGATCTCGCTCAAAGTCGGGCAACCGATCCGAACGGCGGCGGAGGTGCATAAACTCGCCGAGCTTCATGGGGGCAAGGTCGGCACGCCGACCATGGGTGGGGTAATCATTATCGGCTCGGTATTGATCTCAACACTGGTGTTTGCGCGTCCCTTAAATCCATTTATCGCTGTCTGTGCTTGCACGATGGCAGCTTGTGGCTTGTTAGGGTTTTGTGACGACTACAAGAAGGTGAAGGAGAAGAAGTCGGATGGAATAAGCAGTCGTAAAAAACTAGGTTGGCAGTTGTTCATTGCTCTAGTCGCGGCCTGCTTCCTTTGTTTCAAGAAAGAGATTTCGGGTTTTGGCGCATCGCCCCAGCAAATCGCGGATGGCCTGGCGGGATATCGGCTTGGTGAAAACCCGATCGGGATCGGCGCAATTACTTTTCCCTTGTTCAAGGTGGCGATCATCGATCTCCATTGGCTAATCATTCCATTTTTCGCGCTTGTGATCGTGGGTTGTTCGAATGCGGTGAACCTCACTGACGGACTCGATGGGCTTGCGACTGGGACAACGATCAGTGTCGCACTATCTTACGCGTTTCTAGCCTATTTGGCGGGACACTTTTTTATGGCTACGGAGTATCTTGTCATTCCGCACAACCGCTACATCGGCGAGTTGGCCATTTTCCTAATGGCGCTGGTCGGAGCTTGTTTTGGGTTTCTATGGTTCAACTGCCATCCGGCGAAGGTCTTCATGGGCGATACGGGGTCGCTGGCCATCGGTGGTGCACTCGGAACCGCAGCGATTTGCACGAAGCAGGAGCTACTTCTCATCATCATCGGCGGGGTGTTCGTGATGGAGGCGATGTCCGTCATCCTTCAAGTCGGTAGTTTTAAACTGAGAAAGAAGCGGATTTTCAAGATGTCGCCGATTCACCATCATTTCGAACTTCTCGGGTGGCATGAAAATCAGGTGATTATCCGTTTTTGGATCATTTCCATTATGCTTGCTCTCTTCGGTCTCGCACTGCTCAAGATCGCCTAATTGAATCATGAGCCTCACTGGAAAACATATAGCCATTTTAGGTGTGGGCCGCAGCGGCCGAGCTGCTGCGGCGCTAGCTTTGCGGGAAGGTGCTAGAGTTTCTGCGTGGGACACGGCGGGCGTGGAGGCATTCTCCGAGATGCCGGTGGGTGTCGAAATTCATCCAAATGCGAGTGAGGCTGAGGGCCGGGAACTGGTCTCGGACTTGCTAGTGGTGAGTCCAGGGATTGATACCTACGGCTCGTATGTCGCGGCATTTTCCGCGCAGACGGGCGAGGTGATCGGCGAGGTGGAGTTGGCAGCTCGTTACTTTGAAGGTCGCATCGTCGGGATCACTGGGACGAATGGAAAAACCACGACGACGGAACTTGTTGAGCGGATTCTATCACACGCCGCGCTCGGTGGTACCGCGTGCGGTAACTACGGCACGCCATTCGCGGAGGTGGTGCTGCACTCAGCTCCGCCGGCGGTGGTTTCCTTGGAGCTGAGTTCATTTCAATTAGAGACGATTCGCACGCTTCATCCGGTCGTCGCGATCTGGTTGAATTTTGCGCCGGATCACATGGATCGCTACCCGACGGTAGAAGCCTATCGGGCAGCCAAGTTGCGGATTTTTGAAAATCAAACTTCTGCTGACATCGCGGTAGTTCGTTCCGGGGAGAGCCTTCCAAAACTCGCAGCACGACAGCTGACCTTTTCAACGACTGATGAATCTGCGGATTGGTATTCGAACGGACATCGCATCTTGCACGCGGGTGAGACATGGATCGACATGGATCATGACACCGCGTTGCGCGGGCTGCACAATGCTGAGAATCTCATGGCTGCGTTCGCCACATGTCATGCTCTTGGAGTGC
Source organism: Akkermansiaceae bacterium (assembly GCA_031430055.1). Classification (GTDB taxonomy): domain Bacteria; phylum Verrucomicrobiota; class Verrucomicrobiia; order Verrucomicrobiales; family Akkermansiaceae; genus Luteolibacter. The sequence goes on from JANPAU010000222.1 coordinate 2,360, forward strand.
CGGCGACTCTCATGCGCGAAGCGCTTCATGGTTATGCGCCACCGCCGCACCGGTGTGAGCTGATCCGGACGCTGGATGGTGTGGAATATTTGAATGATTCAAAAGCCACGAACCTCCATGCGCTGGAAAGTGCCCTGCGTTCGCAGACGCGCCCTGTGGTGTTGATCGCGGGGGGGAAAGAAAAGGGCTTGAACTATGCTTCGGTGATTCCATTGTTAGCGGAAAAGGCGCTTGCGGCGGTCACTTTCGGGCAGATCGCGCGGCCACTAGCAGATTTATTTTCCAAAGCCGTCGTGTGTGAATCCGTATCAAATTTAGCTGCGGCCGTTGCCACAGCACGGAGTCTTGCCCCTCATGGCTCCACTGTATTGCTTTCTCCTGGAACCTCTTCTTTTGACCAATTCAACGGATACGAACAACGCGGAAATGCCTTCCGTGATCTCGTCCACCAACTTCGCTAACTGCCATGAAATCCCACACTCTGCCTGTCAAACGCCGCAATGCTCCCCGAGGAATTTTTAAACGGCTGAGAGCCGTCACCGGAAACCGCAAACAACGCGTCGCGGCTGCGGCGACGGCAGAGATGGAAGGCGAAGATGGTGGTTCGAAAATCTCTCGCGCGTTGACGATTATTTTCCTGATTCACATCGTCGCGATCGGTTTGATCTTCGTGCATCAAAAATTTCTGGACCATCGGACGCCCGATGAGTCGAAAGCTAACAAAACAGAGAAGCAGAATATCGATTCAGCAGTTGCGAGCGCTCCTCGCCGGATGGATTTACCTCGGATCGGGCCGGGTGAGAAATTCTACACCGTGAGCCGGGGCGATAACTATGCTCGGATCGCAGCTGCCGCAGAAGTGGAAGAAAGAGATCTTCGTTTGCTCAATGAAGATGAGGACATCGTGCCAGGGCTCTTGCTTAAAATTCCGCCGAAGCGAATCATCGCTGTCGAGCCTGATGAAGTGACGGCGATTCGGAGTCAGACTCCTTTAGACGGTGACCGTGGCTTGGTCGAGGCGCTGCCTGTGGATGTGAGTAATGCTCCGCGTGCCCAGTTAGTGCGCCCCAATATGAATCGTAGTGCGCCGATCGTGGCTTCCGGGAAGTCCTACGTCGTGCAAAATGGCGATAGCATTTGGAGGATTGCCAACCGCTTCAAGGTTAATCAGGATACCCTCATGAAAGCCAATGGCATCAGCGATGCCCGGAAAATGAAAGTGGGAATGAGTTTAGTGATTCCTAACTGAGTCTTTAGAATTCAATGACCCGTCACTGTTCGATCATCCTATGTGCAGCCGTTGCGGCGCTGGTTGCGCTGGGGCTGATCATGCTGACGAGTACCGGTGCGTGGGTGAAAGGATTCGGACCCTATCATTTCCTCACGCGGCAGTCCGTCTTTGTATTGGTGGGCCTTGTCGGGGCCGTGATTACGGCTAGAGTTCCGTTGGAGTGGGTTCGTAGGATTTCCCCGTGGATGCTGGTAGCTGCCTGTGTCTTGCTCGTATTGTGTTTCGTGCCTGGCGTCGCAGAGCCTCAGTATGGCTCGAATCGCTGGATCAAAGTTCCGGTGATTGGACAGTTTCAACCGTCTGAGGCTGCGAAAATCGTGATCGTGCTAACACTTGCTGCGTGGTTTGCTCGCTGGCAAACGGAGGTGCATACTTTTTGGCGAGGCTTTGTCATTCCTGGAGTGATTGCGGGAATTCCGATCGTTCTCATCGCCGGGGAGACAGACGTGGGCACGGCTTTGTCGTTGTCGGTCGCGGTGGGCGCAATTTTGTTTTGTGTGGGGACCCGCATGATTTATGCGGTGCCAACCGCCCTAGCAGTAATGTCGGCAGCGGCTTACTATGTTTTTCATGATGCGAACCGCTGGGGGCGGATTGAGGCGTGGTTGGATTTGGAAAATCCGGTCCACCAGCTCGACCGCGGGATGCAGCAATGGCGTGCGCTGTTAGCGCTCGGCAATGGCGGACCTTGGGGAGTGGGTCTTGGTAACGGAGTTGAAAAATTCGGCACCCTGACATTTGCCCACATCGACTTTATCTTTCCGGTGGTGGGCGAGGAGTTGGGCTTACCATTTACCTTGGGCGTGATCTTTTGTTATGTCCTGATCGCCATCGGGGGTTGTGGGATCGCGCTTCAAGCGAACAATGTTTTCAATCGCTGCGTCGCCTTAGGCTTGACCTGCGTGATCGTGGTCCCGGCGATGGTCAACATTGGTGTGACGACTGCGATGCTTCCCAATGATGGGCTACCGCTGCCTTTCGTGAGTTACGGCGGCACCAGCTTGGTGTTCAGTCTGGCGGCGGTCGGGATGCTAGTCGGGATTCACCGCCGCTCGCACGCTCGGGTGGCGCAGGAGTTCCCATTGACCAAACAGACGCGGTTGGCGGTGAGGCTTTGAGAGATTTGAAAGGGCAGAAGTCCAAATTCCCAGAGAGCCGGACCACAGAAGAAGATGCTGATTCAACCATTCTACGGTCCGGCGACGTTGAGGTGAGGAAGACAGCATCCTCTCCGCTTCAGGTCTCGAAGAGGAATTCATCATACTGACTCTCATCGAGCGCGGAATCGACACCCACAGCGCCACCGCCGCGCGCTTGGAACGCTTCGCGAAATCAACGTCATCAAGCGTGGCAAAGCCGGTGCCCAAGTCGAGTTCGGCAACAAGCTCTGGCTCGGCGAAACCCGTGAAGGCATTATCATTGACTACCAGTTTAGCCTAAAGGCTTCCTTAATCTTGCGGATGGTGGTTTCACCCACGCGGCCATCGGCAATGATCTGCTGCTCGGGATCGATCTCACCGCGTTTTTCGGCAGCGGTGGTTTCCAAGGTCTCGGCAGTGGTGAAGAAATCGAGTTTCTCGGCACGATCCGTGGCGGCGTGGGAGCGGAAGAATTTGTCGAGCCGTCCTTGGCGGAAATAGGTGATGACCGCCGGCCTGAGGGCTAGAGGATGGGATTCTGGATGGTCGGCGGAAGGCAGCTCTGGCGCAGGTATTTGAGTTCGCTCTTGGTCTGCTTTTCGTCGCCTTCGGCGCTTTCCTTGGAGTTAATTTTGTCGAACAGGCCTTGCGAGGTGATGTTCTCATCGCCAGTGAGAAGGTCCCGGACTCGCTCCGATGGTGGTGGCGGACGGCTTCGTGAGAGCCGATTTCTTTGCGGCGGGCAGGGCGTCAGAGGATGGTTTGCGGCGGGCGGGCATGGGAGATGGAAGAGTCGAAGGTCTGAAAGTCGGAAGATGATGTGTCTTTTGGTGGATTACGGTTGAAGCGGGAAATCGTCAACTTGAGGGCGGAAGACGGGAGGCGAGACGCCTCCTGCAACGGACTGCGGCGGGACGCCACAGCCACTTTTCAAGAGGCCCAAGGCGGAGGCGTGGTGCCAGGGATGTTGGAGAACTCCCTAGCGATCTTTGCCGCGAGGGGAAGGAGTTCGTTTACCTGTGCTTCCATGTTCCCTGAGGCTATTAGGTTGCATGCTGGCATCGCAATACCGGAAACGATGACTCATAAAATCGAGATTCTCAGGCACCCGTCTTGGCGAAGAGAAACGACATTCCAAGGATGATCAGCCAAAGAATCTCTTTGCCCCTATCGGAACTTCACCCCCAGCCCCTTCGTCAAGGCTTCGAGGACTTTCTGATGGGCGGTGTCGATTTCTTCGGTTTTGAGGGTGCGGGTGGCTTCGCGGTATTGGAAGCGGTAGGCGACGGACTTGCTGTCGGCGGCGATCTTTTGGCCGGTGGGGTCGGTGAAGACGTCGAAGCATTCAGATGAAACTAACAACGGCTCGGCGAGTTTGGCGATGACGGCTTCGATTTGGGCGTTTGGCGTGGTGAGCGGGAGTTCCATCGCGGCGTCGCGGGAGGAGCCGGGGAACTGCGGGAGGTTCTCGACGTGGCTGATGCCGTTGAGGAGCTTGCGGAGTTTTCCGAGGTCGAGTTCGGCGACGAAGACGGGGGTGGTGAAATCTAACTCGCGTTCGCGGGCGGGTGTGAGGCGGGCGAAGACGCCGATGTTCTGTTCATCGACCTTGATGTCGCTGGCGAGCACGAAGCCGGGGCGGTCCTTCGGGGTGAAGGTGATTTTGCGGTCGCCTAGCAGGGCGGAGAGGAGGGCTTTAAGATCGTAAAGATCGGCGGGGCGGTCGGCTTGGGACCAGCCGGTGGGTTGGGCGGAGCCGGAGAGGAGCACCGCCAACGTTTCGCTTTCCTGGTCCTTAGCCTTGCCGCCGCCGGCGTTGCGGAAGACGCGGCCCATTTCGAAAAAGCGCAGAGACTTGGCCTGTTGGCGGACGTTTCTAGCAGCGGAGGCGATGAGGCCGGGGACGATGCTCGGGCGCATGACGGCGTGGTCTTCGCTGAGCGGGAGTTTCACGCGAATGACGTCGCCGTCCTGAATGGGGCGGAGTGGGAGGATGTCGGAAACTTGGGCGTCGGAGATGAGTTTAATGGTTTGGCATTCGTGCAGGCCGAGTGCGGCGAGACGGCGGCGGAGGACCATGTCGGCATCGTAAGCGGCATCGACCAGACTGGCGGGAACGAAGGTGCCTTGGAGGCGCGACGGGACATTGGCGAGGCCGTGGACGCGGGCGATTTCCTCGACGAGGTCGATGTGGCGCTGGAGATCGGCGCGGAAGGAGGGGACGTCCCAGGTACCGTCGGCGAGCTTGGTGAGGCCGAGACGGGTGAGGATTTCCTCGGCGGCAGTTAGGGAAATGGAACCGCCCATGAGCTGGTCGAGTTTCTTGGCGTCGAGGGTGACGGGTTTCACGACGACGGGGGCTTCTCCGGCGAGCTGGGTGGTTTCCTCTGCGGTGCCGCCGGCGATTTCGAGGATGAGTTTGACGGCAAAGGCGGAGGCGGTGACGACGCCTGCCGGATCGACACCACGCTCGAAGCGATAGGAGGAATCAGATGATAGAGCGGTGCGGCGCGAGGTGCGACGGATGCCCTGCGGGGTGAAATAGGCGGACTCTAGGAGGATGTCGGTGGTGGTTTCTGTAACGCCGCTGGTGAGGCCGCCCATGACACCTGCTAGAGCGAGGGCTGCACCGGATTCGTCGGAGATGACGAGGTCTTCCGGGGTGAGGAAGTGAGTGGATTCATCGAGTGCGAGGAAATTTTCGCCGTCGGTGGCACTGCGGACGATGATGTTTCCGGTGAGCTTGGCGGCGTCGAAGGCGTGGAGTGGTTGGCCGAGTTCGTGGAGCACGAAGTTGGTGACATCGACGATGTTATTGATGGGGCGCAGGCCGATGGATTCGAGGCGTTGTTTGAGCCAAGCGGGGGATTCCTTGACGGTGACGCCGGAGATTTTTACAGCGGTGTAGAGGGGGCAGGCGGCGGGGGAGTTGATGGTGATTGAAGAAACAGGCGAGACGGCTGTGCCACTTTCTGGGAGAGCCAGCGGGAGCAGCGGTGTTTTAAGCAACGTGGCTAACTCACGGGCCATGCCGCGGTGGCTGAGGAGATCGGGGCGGTTCGGGGTAACTTCGAGTTCTAGCAGGGTGTCGGAGTCGAAGAGGTGTTTCACGGGCTTGCCGATTTCTGCGTCTGCGGGAAGGATGAGCAGGCCGTCTTCCCCGGCAGGCAGGCCGATCTCGGCGGCGGCGCAGAGCATGCCGCGTGACTCGACTTTGCGCATGACGGTCTCGCCAATGGTGAAGCCTCCGGGGAGCTCGGCTCCGGGCAGGGCGCAGGGGACTTTGTCGCCGACCTTATAATTTTGTGCGCCGCAGACGATCTGGCGGAGGCCAGCTTCGCCGCAATTGACCTGGGTGACTTTGAGGCGGTCCGCGTTCGGGTGCTGGACGGCTTCCATGATTTGGGCGACGACAATCCGTTCCGAAGCGATGCCTTTGGAAATGATGCCTTCGACTTCGACACCAGCGAAGGTGAAGAGGTCGTCAATTTCCTTGATGGATTTGCCGGATAGATCGAGGTGGGTGGCGAGCCAGTTGAGAGAGATATTCATGGGAGAGAAGAGGAAGATTTTTTAACCGCAGATGGACGCAGATAAACGCAGATGGAAGAAGGGATAAATAAGTTGAGGCATCGCGAATCTGGCGAATAAGAAATTCCAGTCCTTATCTGCGGTGAAATGATTCTTCGGCGAACTGCCGGACCGAGCTAGACTTTGAGGATGGTTTTGAGCTGGGAGATGAAAACGCCTTCGTCCTTGTTGGTTCCGTCTGCGTTGAGGACTTTGAGGGTTTCGTTCATGACGAATAGGGCAATGGCAGGATCGGAGAAGAGTGGCGCGAGCTTCTCCAGATAGATTCTCACTTGATCGGTCGATCCCGCCACGTCGCGGGCGCGGGCGACGGAGGAGCTGATATGGATTGAGGGACTCAAATTTTCGTCCCAGCCGATACTGGCTATTTCCGCTTGGATCGCGTCTTCTTCTAAAAGCGAAAAGTGGCCGTCGATGCACATCGCGAGGACGAGGATATCGGCGAAGGCTTCACATTGTGATTGGGTAAGTGTCATGGTCGTGTGCGGATTAAAGATTAAGCAAATTGCTTGAGGAAACGGGCGTCATTTTCGATGAGGAGGCGGATGTCTTTGATGCCCCAACGGATCATGGCGAGGCGGTCGAGGCCCATGCCGAAGGCGAAGCCGGTGACTTTTTCGGGGTCGAAGGCGTTGTCCTTGCGGGATTGGTTGATGGCTTCGAAGACGGCGGGATCGACCATGCCGCAGCCGGCGATTTCGATCCATTTCGGGGCTTGGCCTTTGACCGTTAGTTTCACGTCGATCTCGAAACTCGGCTCGGTGAACGGGAAGAAGTGCGGGCGGAATCTAACTTCCGTGGCGGTTCCGAAGAGTTCGCGGAGGAAATACTCGAGAGTGCCTTTGAGATCGGGGAGGGAAACGTCGGTGCCGACGTAGAGGCCCTCGAGCTGGTTGAAAACGGAGAGATGGGTCGCGTCGATCTCGTCGCGGCGGTAGGCAGAGCCGGGGGCGATGATGCGGATCGGCGGGGTTTGAGTTTCCATGGTGCGGATTTGCACGCTGGAGGTGTGGGTGCGGAGGAGTTTTCCCGAGTCGAAATAGAAGGTGTCTTTTTCGTTTCTAGCAGGGTGGTCGGCGGGGGTGTTGAGGGCGTCGAAGCAATGGAACTCGTCCTCGATTTCCGGGCCGTCTGCGAGTGCGAAACCCATGCGGCGAAGGATTTGAATGGCCTGGTCGCGGATCAGCGTGAGCGGATGCAGCGAGCCTACCGAAACCTGGCGGGCGGGGAGGGAGACATCGATTCCCGCGAGAGCGGCGCGATCCGCGATTTCCCGAAGTGCAATTTGCTTTTCCTCTAGAACCGTAGTGATAGCAGTGCGGGCGGCATTGAGAAGCTGGCCGACGACGGCTTTATCTTCTTTCGGCACGTCTTTAATGCCCGCAGCGACGAGGGTTAGGCTGCCTTTTTTGCCGAGGACTGCCACGCGTGCGTCATCGAGCAAGCGTTCATCACCGGCGGCGGTGATTTGCGCAAGCGCTTCAGTTTGGATGGCTTCGATTTGCTCCTTCATGTGAATGGGTTGGGGAATAGACCGAAACCCGCCGTCGGTCAAAGCCAAGCTGCGGGAAGTGGGAATCTGGCGTTGAGCATGGGCAGCACGTTGACAGTGCGGGATCGAGGAGCTACGAACGGACATGGTCGTTTGTCGCAATTTTCTTGTCCTCGGGGTGGCATTTCTGTCGCTCGGTTGTGCGAGTATTCCTTCTGCCAATAGCTGGCAGGCGGCGGTCGATCGCCAGGCTGGCCAACTCGGTTATCGCAACTGGATCGTCATCGCTGAGGCGTCCTTTCCGGCTCACAGTCGGCTTGGCGTGCGCCAAGTGAACGCTTCTGTCGGCGTCTCGGAAGCCCTCGACTACGTGCTCAACTCTTTAGAACAAACCGAGAACGTCAGGCCCCAAATTTACGTGACTCGGGAACTCCGCTCCGTGGAAAACGATTTCGCCCCGGGCGTGGATGAATATCGGAAAAACGTCAAATCCTCGCTCCACGGCCACGAAACGACGGAACTCGACCAGCAATCCTTGCTCACGCTGCTTGAAGATGCCAACCGCAGCTTCGACGTGCTAGTCATCCGCACCACGACCGCGCTGCCTTATTCGTCGGTTTTCATCGAACTTCAGCCGGGATATTGGGACGTCGATTCGGAAACTCGCCTGCGCGACCGGATCGAACGAGAACGCATGCAAAAAATCGTGCGACCGCTCTAAGATCGTGCATTCTCTCCGCGTGAGCCGCAAAGACGAAGAACTCCGCCATGAACGAGAAGCTGCCTGGGTCGGTGATGCCGTGCTCGCGCTATTTGCCCGGCAATTTGTCCTGCGGGAGCGAAACTGCATGGATGGGGAATGGTTTACCCGTCTGACTTCCAACGATTTCCTCAGCGCATTTGGCAATCCCACCCGTGTGGAAGCCTCGATCGGGAAACTCTACCTTGAGGGCGGACTGCCGGCCGCATTCACTTGGATGGATGCGGAACTCGTCCCGCTTTTTCGTAAGCAGATCGGCAAAAAGGCCTGATTTCTCGACCACCGGACGCCGGTAAATTCAAATCTATGCCCAGTGACCCGCAACGATGGACTCTGGAAAATCTGGTCGATTTCGAACAGGCAATTTCCTCATCCACTGGGACGCCGCCCACGGTTAGAAACGCGGTAATCGCCGCGACTCGTGGGCTGGAAGGTGCCGTAGCCCGACGAGTAGGGCTCCGGGTGTGGTTGGCGGAAATGAAGGGAGAATCACTCGGCAGAAGGTTCACCGGAGCGCTCGGGATGGTCGGCGGCGGGCTTGCTCTGTTGACCTTTCTCGCAGGAATTTCTGCCGTGTTAGGGATGTTCGACCGCGAGCGCAGTGGAATTCATGTGGCGCTCTTTCTTGCCATCTGCATCGGTGGTCAGTGGCTTTTTTTGCTGCTAGCCACCATCGCTTGGGTCATGCGCCGCCGCGCGGCTGAGGGCTTCAGCGGGGTGCAGGCTATGGCAGGCAAACTCGCCCGACGGCTTGCCGGTGACCGCGATGATGGATGGTGGAACCCGCTGCTCGATGGTGGGGGCGCGCCTCGGGCGGTGATCTTGTGGCGGCTTGCTAGAACGGCGCAGACCGCAGGGATTTTCTTCAACATCGGCATTCTTGGCGGGCTTGGAGGTCTGGTGATGGTCCGACACATCGGCTTTTTCTGGGAGACGACTACAGAATTCGCGATGGGTTCGTTTTTGGAAATGGCAGTGAAAATTCTGTCGGCACCGTGGTCAAGTTGGTGGCCGCAAGCTGCGCCTGATGCCGCCACGATTCTCGGCTCCCGGTGGTTGCCGAGGCGGACTGGCGACCTCGCACCCGGTCCAGCGGTGTGGTGGGAATTTCTGATGATGACGACGCTGGTTTGGGGGCTCTTGCCGCGATTGATGCTCTGGTTGCTTGCCTGGAATGCCGGTCGCCAAGCTCTCGGTCGACTTGATTTCCAAGGTCGTAGTCATCGTGCTTTGTGGCGTGAAATTACGAACAAAGAGCGGGTTGAGACTGATGAGCCGCCGCTTGACGGCGTGCTCGTGCTGGATGTCGGCGGCAGCGGTCTCACCGAGCAATCACTCCGCCCATTTTTGTTACGTCACCTGCGAGTGCATCCTACGGCTTGGCAATCTACTGCTGTCTTGGACGCAGGTGCGGAAAAGGAAGCTGCCCGCTCACTGACTAGAGCACCTGCTGGCGTGGTTTTGCTCGCCGAAGGTTGGTCGCTATCTCCTCCTCGCATGATCTCACTCCATTCCAAAGTCCGCTCGTGCGCTGGGCCTGAGGCACCGATCAAATTCCTCGTCGCCAATGTCGGTGCCGATCGACAACCGACCGCCGCGACGAGCGATGAACGCCAGGAATGGACGCGCTTTGTGGATTCTCTTCGCGATCCTGGAGCGGAAGTTTTCTTTTTCAATGAAGTCTAACTCGCCTTGTGGAGCTCTCCAAAAACCATCATCCCGCTCGCAGTCTGGAGCGTGCTGACTACGATCACATCCACCGTGGAGCCCATCTTCGCAATGGCATGGTTCGCAACGATCATCGTGCCATCCGGCAAATAACCCACCGCTTGGTGTTCCTCTTTTCCCGGGCGGACGAGTGCGATCCGGATTCTCTCACCCACCGCGATTTTAGGTTTGAGTGCGTCGTCTAACTCGTGAATATTAAGTACGTCTAATCCTTGAATCTTCGCCACTTTCGCCAAGTTCTCATCGACCGTCATCAACCTTGCTCCGAGCAGGCGGGCGGTCTCGATCAGGCGGGTGTGGGAACTCTCTAACTCACCGCTGAACGTTGTATCATGGATAGAAACTTGGATATCCGGAGCTTTTTGAAGTTGCTCCAAACTTTCTAGGCCATGCTGTGCACGTTGGCGCTCTGCATTCGAACCGGTATCGGCCCGTGCCTGCAAATCATCGAGCACGAAGCGAGGGACGATCAAACGACCGTGAAGAAATCCCGAGCGAAAAATTCCCAAGACCCGTCCGTCCATGACCGCATCAGAGTCTAACACCACGGGTTGCCCGGACGAAGCGTCCTGACGGAATCGCACGTACGGGATGATGAAAGCGAAGTCATCCCGATTGCTCCGTAAAGCTAGCGCAGCTCCCAGAAAACCGAGACTCGCGAAAAGAGTAACATCGATCGCCAAGCGCAGCGAAGTCACCAAGACATCGACTTGGACCTCAGTAACTCCGCTTGCATTTTGAAGACGGTCTCGGAACGCCAGCTCTAGCAAGTTTGAAATATCCACCCGAGTCAGCAACCAGGCACAGAATAAACCCACTCCAAGCCCGAAGCTGGCCGTGGAAAAGCCACGCAGCGTGAAGCCCTTCATCAACGACTCGATCCAAATGAAAAACGCCGCCACGCCGAGGCCGCCAAGCAGGCCGGTGCCGATCGAGATATCAAGTGTGCCCTTAGTGCTCAGTGCGATGGCAACACCCGCCGCCTCGCAAACTAAAAGGTAGGTGAGGCGTGCAACATTGACGGAAGGATGAGAGGCCATGGAAAATTTGCTGCCACACTTTCCTCAAGTCCTGTCTTTTCAGCAAGACGAAACCGGAACGCTCACTCCTGCTCGTCGGCGGTCGCCTTGATATCGGTGAGCGCGGCGATGAAGTCTGCGAGAATCTCGGCAGGGACCATGATCGTATCGCGATTTCCGCTGACGTCTTCGGTGATCTTGACGACCATGCCGCGTGTGTTTTGCTTGAGATCGAGATAGAAAGTCTTCCGATCTGCGAGAATTTTTTCCGTGTGTAATAAATCCGTGTCCACTTCTGCTTTCGGGGTTACCTAATACATACGAAGAATCGATAGAGCCTAGTGAATGTCAATTGAATTTCTTGACCGCTGGCGGGTGACGCTGTCCGCTTCCAGACGAATGAGGACTCCAGAGCATGCGTGATTTCCTGCCAAAAGAACGGCCAGCGCTGGTGCTTGCACCGATGCAGGATGTCACGGATTTGCCATTCATGCGGGTGATCTCGCGTCGAGGCGCGCCGGATTGGTTCGTGACGGAGTATTTTCGGGTTCATCCGGATTCTTGTCTGAATCGCTATATTCTGCGTTCGATTGTAGAGAATGAGACGGGCCGGCCGGTGTTTGCTCAGATGATCGGCCGGGATTTACCGAGTCTGATTCGCACGGCGCAGGAGCTCGCGAAGTATGAGGTCGCGGGAATCGATCTGAACCTCGGTTGCCCAGCGCCGATCGTCTGCCGCAAGGATGCGGGGGGTGGTTTGCTTCGCAATCCGGAGACGGTGAATCGGCTGCTAGGCAGCTTGCGAGAAGCGATTCCTGGCCGTTTCACGGTGAAGACGCGCCTCGGCTACACGACGGAAGCGGAGTTTCCTAACTTGTTGGAAATTTTCCGTAGTCATGCCATCGACGGTTTGACGATTCACGGACGCACGGTGATGGAACGCTATCAGACGCCGGTACACCCGGATCGAGTGCGGACGGCAGTAGAGCTCATGCCTTGTCCGGTCATCGCCAATGGCAATGTAGTGGATGTGGAAACGGGACTCTCCTACCTTGCGAAAACTGGTGCGGCCGGCTTGATGGTTGGCCGTGGGGCGATCCGCAATCCGTGGATTTTTTCTCAACTCGCTGCGGCGATGAACTCCGCGACTCCGCCCGCTCCGACTTACCGCGCTCTCTGGGAGTATGTGCTTGAGTTATATGATGAAATCGCCCGCGAGACGCCGAAGTTTCATCCGCTCGCCCATGTCCAGCGGATGAAGAAGACGCTCGCTTACATCAGCCACGGGTTGGAGGGAGAGTTCGAATACGACATGCGTCGGGCGAAGACTCCGGAGGAATTTCAGGAAATTTGCCGCCGCCACCTCGACCACGACATCCTGCTGCCTGCTAAGCCGCCCGTGGATTCCAAGTTGTTCTGTGGATTTGAAACGCTGGGGTTCAAGGAATCCTGAAGATTTTTTGATTCGAAGGATCGCGAGCGAGTTGCCCCGATTTAAAGCCCGCCACGTCGATCACGTTGTAGGGATCGTAGGGGCTGAGCACTTGATCGGGATTGGCGGTGCGCTGGGCTGTCGGGTACCCTCCGGTCGCAGTTGGCGGTGCTTGTGGCTGAGGCGGAATGACTTCTGGCGGTGGTGAAATGTCATTTTGCGTCCCATAAGGCGAGACGGGTTCCGGGGCGAAGGGTGGATTTGGCCGAAACTGAGGCGGCGGCACCGGGGGCGGAGGGGTGCAGGAAACCAAGCCTGCGAGGCTTGCGGCGGCGATGAGGAGAAGTCGATTGGGCATGGGCTTGAGCGCTTGTTGCGGAGAATACTATCCGACACGGGAATTTCGTGCAATGAGATGCTTTGAGAGAATCGCAAACTTCCGCGCTTTCGAAATCCGGTAGCGTTGCTTGAAGACTTGGAAATGGTCGTTCCGCATTTTTGACAGAAGGAGGTGGTAAATTTCGCCCATGATGCGGGCGGGTAGCAGTGCGCTGCGATCCACGGCTGGCAGGCACTTGGAGGCTTCGTGATAAAATCCCTCAGCCCGCTCAGCCTCGTAAGTCATCAGCGCGAGAAATCGTGAATCCACGACCTTTCCGACGAGGTCCTGCTCGCGATATCCGAAGCGGGCGAGGTCTTCCAGTGGCAGGTAAATCCGCTGGCCGTTGGTGAGATCCTCGTGGATATCACGCAGGATGTTGGTGAGTTGCAGGGCTTGGGCCAAGGCCACGGCGTAGCGCTCGGACAACGGATCGGTGCAGCCGAAGATCCGGATCGAGACTAAGCCCACTGCGCCGGCGACCTTCCCGATGTAAGTGGCAAGCTCGTCCCAGGTTTGAAATCGTTGCGGCTGCAGATCCATCCGGCAGCCATCGATGATCGCGAGCAATAAGTCGTTAGGAATTTCCCGCCGATCTCTTAAGGAAATGACTTCCTGCTGAAACTCATCCACGCTTTCGAACCCATGAATCAATCCATTTTCCCAGGCGCTCAGGCTCCTGGCGCGGACTTCTGGGGTGACACCCACTTCGTCTGCCAGATCATCCATCGTCCGGCAAAAGGCGTAAAATATCACCATGTCCTCCCGTCGCTCGCGGGGGAGAATGTTCAGGGCGAATGCGAGATTCGACTGCGCCTTGCGGGTGATCTCGGAGGCGGCGGACACGGCATCAACGGATAAAACCCCAATGCCCAGTCGTGATTGGCCACAGCGAAAAGAGCGCAGGACCGACGAGGTTGAATTCTTTCACCTGGCCCCAATACCGCGAATCCAACGAGTTCCCGGTATTGTCGCCGAGCGCTGCATACTCTCTCATGCCGGGTCGCGCTTTGTCGGCAAGAGTGAGTTGGTCACTTTCCTTGGCGAGATACTGCGGGAGTTTTTTCCCGTGATGAAGTGGCTCGCCGGGGCTGGCGAGGCCGTAGCCATTCGGATTGATGCTGAAGACTCCCTTGCCGCTGATGACGCGCTGGATGCCGGGTTCTTGGGCGATTTTCCCGTCGATCAGGAGATTCGGAGATTTGATCGAAAGCGTGTCACCGGGAACCCCGCAGAGGCGCTTGATGTAGTGTGAGCCTGCTCCTTGCTCGCCACTGCGTTTCTGGATGCCGCCGATGTCGATGGTATTAAAAACGAAGACCTCTCCGCGCTCCGGTCTGCGGAAATTGTAGGTAAATTTATCCACTAGCACCAAGTCGCCGGAGTCGATGGTGCCCTCACACAAGACCATGCCTTTGGGAATGAGTCCGCCATTTCGAACCGCGAAGTTGATCGCACTCTTCAGCCCGATTTCCATGGAGGGATTCGAAGGCGCAGGGAGGCGTATCGTCGGCGCGTCTGAAAAACGAATTTCCGAGCGGCTGAAAAAGTGCATGAACTGCGTGTCCTTGATATCGAGACCGCCTTGAGGAGTCACCGCGATGTGGCGATCGCGGTCGTTCACTTCATAGACGTAGGTTCTGCCGCGGAGGGCTTTTTCCAGCAGTCGTTGCGGCAGGCTCGGCCATTGATCCTTTTTCAATGGGGTGCCGATGATGCCATTGAGCGTCGGCTGCATCGAGCCGGTCGGGATGCGGAATGGTTGCAAATAATAGGCCCGCAGGCCAAGCGCGATGACGATGGCCACAAACATGACCTCCACATTCTCCTCGAACCACCCGACCGGTCTCTCCTGTGGCAGGGAGTTTTCACAAACAGTGCGGATTTGCTTCGATGCCTCATTCACCATGGCGATGTCCTTGGACTTGATCGCAGTCATCAAGTCCGCTCGGCGGGACTCGATCTCAGCCACCCGCTCGGGCTTGAGAAGATCTCGTTTGTAATCGATGAATTTCTTGGCGCCCTTGACGAGGTGCAGCGCTTCTTTTTTCCACTTCGGCGTGAACATGGTGGGAGTCTCACGGCAGATGCGACGGACTGCAAGCGTGGAGAAACGCAGGCGCAGTGCTTCAATTCGAGGTCACCGCGCGGGTCTTCGCACGGATGATTCTCACAGGCACCGGGTTGGCGGCGTCCTCCAGCATGCGGCGGCGGGCGAGCAAACCGTAGCGAGCATTTCCTGTAGGCACCCAGCCTTCACCTGCTGCGGCCGTTTCCGCAGGAGTCATCAGCGCCGGAGTGGCTTGATCCAGCCAATCGGAGGGTCTTGAGAGTTCATCCCGGCTGAAGCGCTGAAAAACCGGCTCTTTGAAGGTGATGATCAAGTCGCCCTCGCTGGTGGGTTCGGAAATGAAACGCACATCGCTCTCCACGCAGGCGGTCAATTTGTGGGTGGCTTCCGTGACGGGATTCGTGCACGGCTCGTCGATTACCACGCAAGTGCCACGACGAAAGAGCACAAAACTGCGCTTTTCGGTGACGTTGTCGGAGCAAAATTTGACCAACTCTGCAGCGACTGGGGCCGGAAGCGCTCCAATGGTGGGCGATGAGATCGGCGCGGATGCAACTTCATTCTGAAATGACAGACTGGCCGCGCGGGCGTTGGTTTTTTTAAAATTATCAACCGGTAAAAAAATCGTTGCTCCCAAGCCGAAGACTCCGGCGAGGAAAAGGCCCGTTAACAATGCGATTCTGGACGAGAGCGGCATTTGCGAAGCGCTTGACGGATTCAACATGAGAGGAATTTATAAAAAGATTGACAATAAGGCAATCTTAAGTTTTTATTTTTTCGTTGCTCCCAGCCCTTATGAAACTAGCAAATCCACTGTCCCGTGGCCTGCTGTCCCAGTTTTTTTCCTTTCTAGTGATGCCATTCGGCCTCGCTGGGTTTGGATTACTTGGCCAGGCTCATGCCATCGCCGTTGATCAAGAACTCGTTCTTTTGGTCGACGTCAGCCAGTCAGGCCTCAACAAGAAAGACTTCGACTCACTGCTCGGCAGCTACGCGTCTGCATTCTCGAGCCCCCAAATTCTCAATTCGATCCAATCCGGCCAATACGGTCGTATCGCGGTTTCCCTGATGCTTTATGGCGGTCCTTCCGTGCAGCAGGTGGGAATTCCCTGGATGTCCATCGCGAATGCTTCAGATGCGGCTCTGTTTACCAGTCGCGCTAGCAACGTCAACAGGCCGAATGCAGCGGGATTTCCGGCGGTCAGTTCGGCGCTTGACGCTGCATCTGAATCCTTCGGAACGGAAACCAAACAGCTTTCAAACGGCTTCGAGAGCTCTCTTCAAATCATCGACGTCGTCACCGCGGTCGAACCCGCAGCCGCAAATGCGCTGGGGGACAGCGATGCGCGTGACGGTGCAATTTCCTCAGGCGTGGACATCATCAATTCAATCGCCGTTGGAAACAAAGCGGCCGCGATTGCCACTTACTTCGAGCTCAACGTGGTCGGTAGCAATGTGCCCGGAGTCGTGGCTACCTCAAGTTCCTCAGGAACCATCAACGCTGCTTTGGCGCAATCGATCTCCAACAGTTTGACCGCCAACATCACGGCGGTTCCCGAAGTAAGCTCGGCAGTAGCCCTCCTTTTGAGCGGCTGTCTGGCGCTGACTCGTCGGAGGCGAGCCTGAAGCTTAGATTTTTATAAATTTTAATCAATCCTAGCTGAGATTGATTACTGCGTGCAGTGAATTTTAAAAAAGAATTGACATTACGGTCATCTTAAGCTTTTCTTTTGACGTTACTCCCTAGTCCCTATGAAATTAGCAACTCCACTGTCCCGTGGCCTGCTGTCCTACATACCTTCTGTTTTTGCGATGTCCTTGGGCATCGCTATGACCGGATTGTCTGGGCAGGCCTATGCCTTAGCTGTTGATAGCGAGCTAGTATTGCTCGTCGACGTCAACAATGCCGGTCTCAGCCAAAGACAATTTAGCACTCTCATGAGCAGCTATGCTTCGTCTTTCACGAGCAACCAGGTTTTGACCTCCATTCAATCGGGAAATTACGGACGCATCGCTGTATCCCTGATGTTTTACGGAAACGCTACCGTGCAGCAAGTTGGCATCCCTTGGATGTCGATTGGCAATGCGACTGAGGCCGCGAGCTTCGCGGCACTGACTTCCGGCCTGACCAAGCCTACTTCCCGAGGCTCGTCCGCACCTGTTCCTGCGCTCGATGCGGCGACACAGTCGTTCGGAACGGAAACGGGAGGCACTTCCAACGGCTTCGAGAGCTCGCTTCAGCTCATCGACATCGCCGCCACTTCCGTCCCCAATGCCGCCAACTCGCAAGGTGTCGCCGCCGCCGGTGACGCCGCCCTCGTTGCGGGCGTGGATTTGATCAACACAATCGCCCTTGGAGGAAATCGGGCTGCTGCCATCGCGTCTTATTACACCACCAACGTCATCGGAAGCACGATCCCGGGAGTCAACGCCACATCGAGCACCTCGCGGCTCAACCAGACTCTCGCACCGACGATGGTCAATATCCTCGCACAGAACGTCGGAAGTAACATCGTCGCCGTCCCTGAGCCCGATTCATCACTCGGCCTACTCTCCGCCATCGGCCTCGTCCTCCTCCGCCGCCACAGGGCTTAAACCATTCATGTAATACACCCATGAAAGCCATGTCCCACAGCCCTGCAATGGAGAATTTCTCTGCGTTTGAGCCCGAAATTGATCCGAACGTCGCCGAACAAGTCGGTCAGGAAATCCTTGAAAACCGTCTTGATCCCGCCACTTGGGCCACCGCCCTTTCAGTGAGTGGGTGTAAAAAACAAGAAGCCCTAGCAGCGTATGCCCGCATCCGCATCCAAGCAATTGCCACTCATCGGAGACTCCGGATTGAGAAGGTCAAATCCTTCGAATTTCGGCGCATCAGCACGTGTTTCGGCGTGAAGACCGTGCAGGACTTGCTCCAGCGCGCTCACCCAAATCGACAAATGAACTTCGTTAAGCCGCGTTTATCGATTGTCCTCTTATCCATCCTGTTCGTCGGCTCCGCCGGTGGAATTGGCGCCCTGGGTCGTCTGCATAGCAGCGGCTTGCCCGACTCT
This sequence comes from Akkermansiaceae bacterium, assembly GCA_031430055.1. Classification (GTDB taxonomy): domain Bacteria; phylum Verrucomicrobiota; class Verrucomicrobiia; order Verrucomicrobiales; family Akkermansiaceae; genus Luteolibacter. The sequence continues at coordinate 20,315 of JANPAU010000222.1, forward strand.
CTATCAAGCAGCTTACCGTTTCTTGCAGTGCTCTGCGGCCTAGTCATCGTGGCCGCCGCCACGACGCTCCGCTACATGTTGCCCAAGCGCTGGATCATGCTCGGCTGGAATACCGCTCTCTTGGGCGCTTGCACCATCGCTTGCTTCGCGTCACTGCTCGGCGGTGTTAAACTCATCGCTCGTGCGGCCCCGCTTGAAACCGCGGATGACTCTGGGACGCCCGTAGCAGTCATGATCGCCCCCGCCACGATTCTGAAAAACCAAGATCTCGCGGTATCCGCCCGGTAAGTTAGCGCAAGGAATGACCGCTGGAATGCGGGACTGCCTACCATGAGGAATCCCGATCCGTCACGCTATTGCCAAACCGGCGATTGCCTGCCACGGCTTGGACATGCAATTCCATCGTAGATTTTCACTTGCTGGGTGTGCACTTCTCGCAAGTGCAACCGGTCTCTTCGCCGCAGAGAGCTTTTCGTTCGATACCTTACGCGAAAAAGCCCGCGAAATCGCGGCGGCACCCTATGCGGCACCGAAACTTGAGCTGGCAGATTATTGGAAAAACCTAACTTACGATGGTCACCGCGATATCCGTTTCAAGATGGACTCCGGATTATGGGCGGAGACGAAGGGGGATTTTTCAATCGATTTCTTCCACCCCGGCTGGACGGCGAAGAAGATGGTGATGATCCACGAAGTCTCCGCTGGGAAAGAGGATCTGATGAAGTTCGACCCAAAGCTCTTCGATTACGGAAAGCAAAAAGTCCCCGCTGGAACTCCTTCGCCACAGGGCTACGCCGGCTGGCGCGCACGCACCCATCTTAACACGGCAGACTACATGGATGAGTTTCTCGTCTTCATGGGCGCGAGCTATTTTCGCGCGATCCCCAAAGACGCGCCCTACGGACTCTCAGCTCGCGGACTTTCGATCAACAGCGGCCTGCCTGGAGTGCCAGAGGAATTCCCCGACTTCTCAGAATTCTATCTGGAAAAGCCGGAAAAGGATTCCAAATCGATGACCGTGAGCGCCCTACTCACCGGCGAAAGTGTGGCAGGCGCCTATCAGTTTATAATCACTCCCGGTCCCGAAACCGTCATCGACGTCACCGCAGAAATTACCTTGCGCAAGCCAGTCGCTCAACTCGGACTCGCACCATTTTCCAGCATGTTCTGGTTTGGCGAAGGGACCCACCCGAAGCCCTATGATTTCCGCCCAGAAGTTCACGATAGCGATGGCCTCTTGATGGAACTCGGCAGCGGAAATCTTCACTACCGCCCACTGGAAACGACAAAGGGCCAGTTCCGCCACTGTGTCTTCACGATGGAAAAACCCCGCTCATGGGCATTGCTACAACGCGACCGATTGTTTGCATCCTATCAAGATCCCGAAGCTCTCTATCACAATCGTCCAAGTGTGAAAGTCGAGCCGATCGAAGGATTCGATTACGGCAAGCTCCACCTCATCGAAATGCCGACCAAGGACGAAACTGATGACAACGTGATCCTGCTTTGGGAGCCCACGCCCGCCCTGGAAGTCGGGAAGCCCTATCGTTTCCAATATCGCCTCCGCTGGATGCGCGATCCTGCGCCTTCGGGGATCTTCACCGTCCGTGCGACTCGGGCCGGAACGCCCGTGCAGAAGCCGGATCAAGTGCTGATGGCCATCGATTTCGCAAAACCACTCCAGCCCTTAGCCAAGGTCGGCGACCCCAAGTGGGATGATGTTTCCAAGCTAAAGCCGGTCGTCACTATCAACCAGCAGTCGGTGAAGCTCATCCACGTCGGACTCTCCGACATCAGCATGCCAAACGTGGACGATGTTCCCGCCGGTCTCGGCCGCAGTGACAAGCTCCACATGCCGCAGGTATTGCGCGCCTTTTTCGTCTGCGAACCGCCTAAGGATCTGGGGGATATGGACATGACCTGCGAGTTGCTCGATGAAAACGGCAAAGCAGTGTCCGAGCGGTGGGTGTATCTTTGGAAAAGAACACAGTAATTGATCTCCGCCACAACTTGCACGGGGTCTTTCGGCATTTTTAGGTTTCTTGGAATTATAATTAGAATAATTCTTGATATTGGTGGCCTCGACCCTAGGTTTCCGCCGCAATGGTCACACAAACCCCCGAAATTCTTGCCGAAATCGAGATTCCAGAGGAAATCTCCGGACTCCGCATGACGCGCCAGCGCCAAGAGGTTTACCGAACGCTGATGCAGCAACGGAACCACCCGACTGCAAATGACGTCTTCATGCGGGTGAAAGATCGCTTGCCGAATATTTCGCTGGCGACCGTCTACAACTGCCTCGAAGCACTCGTCCAGCACGGCATCATCCGGCAGGTGAATTTCGAGCGCGAGTCGTCCCGCTACTGCCCGAATCTTAGTGAACACGGTCATTTCCATGACGCTGTGACCGGCGTGATCCACGACGTGGATTTCAAACCGGGCGTCAACCTCGCCGATGTCCTGAATCTCCCACCCGGTGCTGTCATCGAAGACGTCGAAATCACCCTCCGCGGCAAGCTTTTAACTGCCTAATCCCGTGGCCCAAATCGCTATCAGCTCACTCGTTCTTTGTATCGCTCTCTATGCAATTGCGCGTCATGAGGCAGAAATTTCTCTGCCGATCATTCTGATGATTACGGTCGGAGTGAGTGTGATTTCGATCCTTCTGTCCCTTGCGATCGGCCCGTTTGCTTTCCTCGTCGCATTGTTCGTCCTCGCTTTCGCAGTTCGACGTTTCTGTTACATCAGCTGGCCGAAAGCATGGGCAGTCACTGGCGTTTACGCGGTCACCAACATCGCTCTCGCTGTCGCCACGCTTATGCTACGGCGCTAACGTCCATCATCCAACGCCTTCAATTAATAATCTTTTCTAAAACATGAGCCTACACATCCAAGACCTCCACGCCACTCTCGAAGATGGCACCGAAATCCTTAAAGGCGTCAACCTCGCCATCCCCAAGGGAGAAGTCCATGCGATCATGGGGCCTAACGGTTCCGGTAAATCCACCCTCTCCAAGGTGATCGCCGGTCACGAGAGCTACATCGTCACCGCAGGCTCGGTGACACAAGACGGCGAGGAAATCCTCGGTAAGTCCGTCGACGAGCGCTCACGCGGCGGAATTTTCCTTGCCTTCCAATATCCATCTGAAGTGCCCGGCGTCTCGAATGCCAACTTCATCCGCGCCGCGCTTCAAGCCCGTCTGCCCAAGGGCCAGGACATCGATGCCGTCGCCTACTACAAGGATCTTTACTCGAAGATGGACCTGCTGGAAATGGACCGCAAGTTCACCGCCCGCGCCGTGAACGAAGGCTTCTCTGGCGGTGAGAAAAAGCGCAATGAAATCCTCCAAATGATGATGCTCGAACCGCAATACTGCATCCTCGACGAAACCGACTCCGGCCTCGACATCGACGCACTCAAGATCGTCGCAAAGGGCGTCAATGCCATGCGCTCCCCAGATCGCGGAATGCTCCTCATCACCCACTATCAGCGTCTGCTCGACTACATCAAGCCAGACTACGTCCACGTCATGGCGGAAGGGAAAATCGTCCGCTCAGGTGGCCCGGAACTTGCCCACGAACTGGAGAAAAATGGCTATGAGTTCCTCAAAGAGCCCGCTCTCGCTTAAGCACTAACATTTTATCAACATGTCCTACGACACCACAGACGTTCTTGATCACGAAACCCGCGAAGCAATCGACATCGATCGCACTAAGGGCGATTTCACCTTCCCGGAGCGCAACAAATTCGAC
>JANPAU010000223.1:0-5556 GCA_031430055.1 Akkermansiaceae bacterium
CTAAGACGCCCTGAAGGGCTGGACTACGAACAAAGACGGACCGACGCCATGCGCACGAGTGGCGCTATTTCGCTGGCGGGTGGTCTTGGATGTGCTTGAGGGTGGCGTCGCGGTCGGAGCCGGGTGGGAGAGTCATGGCCCATTGGGTGGCGGTGGCGGGATCGAGTTTGGAAACGGTCTCGGCGTAGCTGCGGATGGCGGCGTTTTTGGCGGGGCTGGCGGGTGTGCTACTCAGCCATTTCCCGGCGGCTTGGTAGTCAGCCTCGGTCCATCGGCTGACGATGCTGCGGATGGGGGCTTCAGACTTACCGGCGGGAACTTGTTTGCCGACCCAATCGACCCATTGGCCCGCTTCATCGCGTTTGACCGAGATTCCCAAGTCACCGGCGATGTTTTCGAGTTCGGCAGGAGTGCAGTTTGCGCCGGCGATCCACTGGGTGGCGGCGGTGAATCCCTCTCCCGCAAGCCTGTCGGTAAAGGTGCTCATCAAAGTCCCAGTTGTCTCATGTCGTGTTTTCTCGTCCGGCAAGGTGGTGAGGTGCTCGCGCAGTGCAAAAAGGAGAGCGGTCCGTTCATCGGGTGTTTTAGCCGAGCCGCCGATTTCCCGGAGTGCAGACGAGGAGTTTTGGATACCCAACTCAGCGATGAGCTTGAAAGCGATCTTTGGATCATGGCGGGCGGCGCCGGAAATCATCTCGATTCTGGTATCATCGGTGACGAGTTCTGGAAATTTCCCACCATTTTTTCGGACCCACTCACAGGCAGCCTTGGGGTCCTCCTCGGACCATTTAGCCAGTGAGGACGAGATGACCGTCCTGCACCTGTAATCATCTGCTTTTAATAGATCGAAGGTCTCGGTGAAGAGTGCCAGCACCGGCTGCGGACATTTGTCGCAGAGGGTCCATAGAGCAAAACCAATCATGTCTTTGCGGGTCTCGTCGCTGAGGTCTCTCGCGTCACGGATCTCGTCTAGAAAGAGCTGTGCTTGAGTAGGGTCTAGTGCCAACAAGCAGGCCGTAGGGTCCATGGCGTGCGCACGACGGGCTTCTTTCTCTTGAGTGGTGTGGGGCTGCCCCTTTTTGTAAGCAATGTATGCGGCGGCGGCGGCTTTTGCTTCCACATTCTTCCTCTCGCGTTCGCGAGGGGTGAAGCGGATGACTTCAGCAGGGCGTGCGGAATCGAGGGTAATCCCGAACGTGGCGGCTTCGGCGAGGAGTTTTGTGTAGTTTTCACGGACGACAGCAAGCCGTTGGGAATCATGCCACCGAAGGCTCGCAGCGGCAGCAAGAATGAGCACGGAAAGGGCGATGGAGATCTTCATGAGGCGAATTACTTAAACTTCTGAAGGATTTCCTCTCGGCGTCCGGCATCGGTGATTTTCAAGGCAAGGGCGCGGGCTTGCTCGGTGTTTCTGCGGCGAGGTGAGGCAACGAGGAACGAGGTGAGCACGTCATCATTTCCACTGGCTTTATTATAGTGGAGGACCCACTCGGAAGCTGTCGCGAAATCCAGCTCGTGCCCTCTACGCATGGCGCCGGCGATGACTTTACCCGTGACCTGATCGGTCGAGTTTGGGGCTTGGGCCTTGGTCCACTCGCGGATGGCATCTAGGTCCGTGCGGGTGATTTTTCCACGGTAGGATCTGTCGGTGATACTATTTTCCGCCGCTTTCTCGGCGCAAGCGATGCGCTCAGCCGGGGTCGCGGCGATGCGGTCCATGAAGTCGAGGGCCTCGGCGAAGCTGCCGTCATCCGTCATGGATACCATTCTGCCCGTCTGCCAGGCGAGGAGGTCCACCTGCTCTTTTTCCGGCACCTGGCTGCGGACGAGCGTGGCGAAGCTCAAGTAATTTTCTTTGATGAGGTCAGAGCCTGACCACCACCCTAAGACCTCCACCCGTTGGTCTGGGGTCATCGCGCCAAGGCGGCGGGAGATCGTCGCGGGATCCTTGCCGAGTAGGGCCTGAATCAGCGCTTTTTCAAACTCGTTGCGGGTCTCGCTTTTCCCGTCGAGTGACTTGCTGTCGAATTGACCGGCCGCAATTTGTTGGTCGAACCAAGCGACGGCCTCGGCCGGATCGTTTTTCGCCCAGGCTTGCATGGCGGAGGAGAGGTTATTAGCCATCTTACCGGACTCGTCGTGGAGACGATCCATGTAGCGGGTAACAGCAAGCTTGGGATCTTTTTTCGTAAGTGCCCAAAAAAGAATTTGTTCCAGTTCCTCCCGTTTTTCTGCCGGGCTATCGAGCGCGGAAATTTCGTCTAATGCGGCGACGAGTTCTTCCTGACTCATCGACAGCGAGAGCATGCTGAGGTTCAGACTCAACCGCGCCCTTCCCATTTTGCTATCAGTCTTCATATCCATGAACTCGGCAGCGAGTTTTTTCCAAGCGAGTGACTCCTTGCCCTTCGTGGCAGTGGCCTGAGCAGCGGGTTTGGTGGCGAGTTTGGCGAGTTTGGCGGGTGGCGGGTCGGTGGCCGGACTGCCGGAACGGGCGGTAACGAGGTGCTTTTGCAACGAGGCGCTTGCGTCTTCCAAGGTGGAAATCGCCCGGCGTTGGTCGGCGACCCAGATCCCAGCCAATGCGAGTGCGATGGCAGGGAGAATCCGTGGAGCAATTTTCATGAGTGGCGGATATTTGCGGCTTCAAGGCGAAGTTACGCGCTTTTTTCCGATGCAGCTACTTCGTCGGCGGGTGGTCTTGGATGTGCTTCAGGGTCGCGTCGCGGTCTGAGCCGGGCGGCAGGGTCATGGCCCATTGGGTGGCGGTGGCGGGATCGAGTTTGGAAACGGTCTCGGCGTAGCTGCGGACGGCGGCGTTCTTGGTGGGGCTGGCGGGGGCGGTGCTCAGCCATTTACCGGCGGCTGGGTAGTCGGCCTCGGTCCATTTACGGACCAATCTGTCGATGTGACCGACGGAGGTTGCTGCGGGGAGATTGGCGCCCATCCAGTCGATCCATGCGCCTGCGCCGTCGGTTTTCTGGAAGCTTTGAAATTCGGTCGCAAGATTTTCGAGTTCCGCCGGACTGAATTTTTCGCGCGTGATCCACTGAGTCGCGGCGGCGTAGCCCTCGGTTTCGAGGCTCTGGGAGAGGCCACCCATCGCACCTTTCGTTGCGGCCTCGCGTGACTTTTCGTCCGGCAAGGTGGCGAGGTAATTATGGATGGCAGCGAGGCACATCGTGCGTGCTGCCGGTGTTTTCGGGGCATAGCCGATTTGGTAAATCGCGCGTGACTTGTCTTGGATGTTCAACTCGCCGATGGCCTTGAGGGCGAGTTGAGGGTCGTTCGGGGTAATGCTGTATAGGTTACTGATCTTTAGGTCGTCACTGATGAGACGCGGGAATTTTTCGCCGTTTTTGCGTAGCCAATCCATGGCCATGATCGGCTCTTTTCTGGCCCAACCCGAAATCGCGTAATAGGCGGGAAGCTCGAAGGTGTTTCTGACGCGGAGTAAATCCCCGACCTCGGTCAAGAGGGTGAGTGTGGCTTGCGGGCGATTGTCGGCCAACTCGGAGAGACACGCCCTCAAGATTTCTTGGCGGGACTCATCCGTGAGATCCTGCGCCGCGCAGAGGGTGGTGCAAAAACTCTTCAACTGTGGGGGATCCAGCGCCATCACACGATCCACAATTTCCCGGATGCGCTTGGATTTGGCATCTTTCGATAGGCCACTTTCCATGGCCATGGCGAAAACGTCTGCGGCGATCGCCCCAGCGATCGCCTGCGGGTCTTCACCGCCACGCTCGCGTCCGCGCTTGGTCACCCGCGCGCCAGCGCTGGGCAGCGAGGAATCTAGGGCGATCCCCAGGGTGGCAGCCTCTGCGGCGAGCTTGGTTTGGGCTTCGCGAGCGCTCGCTAGATGTTGGTTGTTCAACCAACCGAGGACCGCCGCCGCAGCGAGGATCATGGCAGTGAACGCTAGGTGAATTTTCATCAAATGGGTTACTCGAGATTTTTGAGGATTTCCTCGCGGCTTTTTGGATCGGAAATCTGGGCGGTGAGACCGCGGGCTGCTTCGCGGTTGATGCGACCAGGGTAGTAGTGGAGAAACGCGATGAGGGTGTCGTCATTGCCACTGGCCTTGTGGTATTGAAGGGCTAACTCAGCAGCGTCTGCGAAACTCATACCCCCCCCTTTGCCGATCGAGGAGGCGATGACTATACCGGTGGTCGTATCGGTAGCGCCCGGTGCTTGGGCCTGAGTCCATACTCGCATAGCGTCGATATCTGCACGGGTGACTTTATGGTCTTTGCTGATCAAGCTGAACTGTTGTCGTGCCGCTTCTCCGACGCACGCAACCCGCTCGGTGGGGGTGGCAGAGATTTGCTCCATGAAGGCCTCGACTTCGGCATAGCCGCCGGACCTCGCCAAATAGTGGCTTTTCCGACTGAGCAGTCTCGCTTGGTTTTTTGCCGACAAATGGCTCCGGAGTAACGTGATGAAGTCCAGTTGCTTTTCCTGCTTGATCCCCGTGTCTAAATAGTCGCTGAGAACCTCGGTTCGCCGCTCCTCGGCCATGGCTGCAAGGCTCCGGGCAGCTGCGGCTGGATCGGTGTCGAGTGACGCGCTGAAGAATCCATATTCAATTTTTTCGCGGATGCGATTTTCCCCATCCACGGACTTGCTCTCGAACCTGCCAGCGGCTATTTGCTCAGAGAACCATGCGGCGGCCCGAGCTGGGTCTTTTTCCGCCCATTTCTTGGTGACATCGGCAAGTTGCCAGCCCGTCCCGAAGGTGTTATCACCAAGAAAGTCCATGTAGCCGGTGAGGGCGGCCTCGGGATCTTTCGCCACCAGCGGCATGAGTAGACTATCCATGAGAAGCTTGTGGGATGATGCGGAGAGGCCGAGGGTGGCGATGTTTTCCAGCGCGGCGATCAGCTCTGCCACGCTCAATTTCTCGAAACGCTGCCTGAGGCGCTCCACCTCTTTTGCATCGTAGTTCTGCTGCAGTGCCTCGCACTGGGCGGCGATTTTTTTCCAGTCGAGCGGCTCGTTGGCTTGCTTGGCATCAACCGGGGGTTGTGCTTTGACTCGGGAGGTGGGTTTTACAGGAACGATCACGGCACTCGGACTCGAGGAACGGGCCGCAGTGATGTTTTTTTGCAACTGGGTGTTCGTTTGCTTCACCACGGAAATTGCCTGGCGCTGGCTGATGAGCCAAGCACCGGCCAGAACGAGAGCGGCAATGGGTAGGATGGACCTTGAAGTTTTCATTAGCTTTTAAATAGCAATCAGATCGGTAGCGTCAATCGGTAAGCGGAGCAGTCAAGGCCCCGCGCTTCAAGATTTGTGGAAACACGGTTCAGCACATTTCCCACCAAAGAGTGGTGGACTCCGATCCGCCATGCCCATGAGAAGCCAATGGGTAGAGGAAATCGCTTCTCATGGTCCCCGCATGGGCGGGCGATTCGGAGATCACCTCTCCTTGTGATGAGGCTCCACCCAAGGCGAGTTCGTAGAGCTACTTCGCTGGTGGGTGGTCTTGGATGTGTTTGAGCGTGGCGTCGCGTTCTGGGCCGGGCGGCAGGGTCATCGCCCATTGGGTAGCGG
>JANPAU010000224.1:0-5696 GCA_031430055.1 Akkermansiaceae bacterium
TTTCGGCAAGGCTCCTTGGTTTCGCGGTGGCGACCGGGCGAACACTTGGGCGGGTCGTGGGGGTTGCGTGCTTGCCCACCGCCGTGCCTTGGAGACGGCGAAGGCCGCGGGCTGGAACCGGATTTTGATTTTGGAGGACGATGCCGTGTTCGAGCCGGAATTCACGTCCAATCTGGATAGCCTTCAATCGGCGCTTTTCGATTCGGAATTGAAGTGGGATATTTGTTTTCTCGGTTTCACCCACCCACAGGGACCTTTCCGGGCGGTCGCGCGTCTGTCTGATGAAAGCCATCTATCGCAGATTTACGGCTGCAAATGCACCCATGCTTACTTGGTCGATGTCAAACTCCGTGATTGGTTGCTCGAGCAACTTCCCGACGAGTCCACAATCTGGCCATGGCTTGCCGTCAACCGAGCCATCGACCGCTGGTATCAAAGCACCTTGGGGAAACACTTCCAAGTCGTCGCCGTTTCCCCGTCGTTGATTATCCAGCGAGATGATTTTTCCGATATCGTCAATCGGGTCACCAGCCACTTTAGCGAAGGCTCGGATCACCTGACAATCCCTCTCCGTAACGGCACTGCGCTGTTTCCGCTGCGTTATTTCATGCGGATCCAAATGATGCGAATCACCCGGATTTACAACTACATCAGCGCCTTTCGGAAACGAATATCGGGTTTCTAGTCCAAAGAGCACTTGATCACGGTATTCGATATCCTGGACACCGGAATCAATACGTGACTCCAGCCCGCCGTTCTGCAAGCGTCCCGCGTCCACTGCCAATGCCTACTCAAGACCCTACTGCTCCGACCCAAATCCTGCTCTGCCTGAAATGGGGCAAGCGCTATGGCCCCGAATACGTCAATCGGACCTACTCCATGGCCATGCGCAACACCTCGCGGCCCTTGCGTGTCGTCTGCTTCACCGACGATCCCACAGGCATTCGCGAGGAAGTCGATGTCCGGCCGATGCCGCCCTTCGACCTGCCGGAAAAAATGTGGGGACACCCCTTCCGTCGGATGTTCATTTTCCAAAAGGAAGTCGAGGGTCTTGAGGGAAACGTGCTCCACCTCGACCTCGACCTGCTCATCACCGGCTCCATCGATGCGTTTTTTGATTACAAGCCGGAGCTGGACTTCGTGGTCTGTGAAAATTGGACGCAAATCGGGCAGGGGATCGGCAACATGTCCGTTTTCAGATATCGCGTCGGCGCGCTCACTCGCGTCTGGGACCGCTTCCGCCCGGACCCGCTGGCGATGATGGACCTTTACCGTAACAGCCAAACTTTCGTCTGCCGCACACTCGGCACGGTCGATTTCTTTCCCCCCGCGTGGTGTTTGAGCTTCAAGCACTCCCTCATCCCGCCGTGGCCGCTCAATTTCATCAAATCCCCGAAGCTACCGGCAGACGCCCGTGTCGTCGCATTCACCGGCAAGCCTGATATCGACGAAGCTGCCTCGGGAAATTGGCCAGTGACCGGGCTTTGGAAAAAGCTCTACAAGCACGTCCGCCCCACGCCTTGGATTTCCGAACACTGGCGCTAAGCTTCGGCCGTATTCATCCGGACCTGCCAAGCCACATACTTCGCAATTCCCTCGCGAATCGCCGTTTGCGGGCGGTATCCCAAGAGGTTTTCCGCCTTTGACACATCGGCGTAAGTCCGCGGGACATCCCCGGGTTGATCCGGCAGTTCACGGATCTCCGCCTTGCAGCCAGTGGCTATTTCCACCAAGCGGATCAACTCGGAGAGTGTCGTCGTCGCCGCCCCACCGAGATTGAGAATCTCAAACGGCGACTGCGTGGTGTAGTCCGCCGCAGCCAAGATTCCTCGGACGATGTCATCCACGTAGGTATAATCTCGGGCGGTGCTACCGTCGCCGTAACGGTCGATCGGTCGACCTGCCAGCATCGCGCTTGTGAACTTGGAAATCGCCAAATCCGGCCGCTGCCTGGGCCCGTACACCGTGAAAAACCTCAAACACGCACAACGCAGGCCAAACAAATGCGCGTAGTTGGAACACATTTGCTCACCCGCCAGCTTCGTTGCCGCGTAGGGCGAAATCGTCCGTGCAATCAAATCCGTCTCCGCAAACGGCACCTTTTTGTTCACTCCGTAAACCGACGACGAAGACGCAAATACGAAAAATCCCCCGCCTTGATGGCGGCACGCCTCCAGCAAATTCAGCGTCCCATCCATGTTGGTGCTAAAATAAAGCCGAGGATTCTCGATGGATGGCCTCACCCCGGCTCGCGCCGCAAGATGGAAGACCCCGTCGAAGCGATGCCTCGCAAAGGTATCCATCACCACCGCATCATCACTGATGTCGCCGCGGATGACTTCGACCTTCCCCCGCAGAGCGGCGAGATTATTCTCCTTCACCGCCGGATCATAGTAGTCGTTGAAATCATCGAGGATCACTACCTCATGGCCTGTAGCCACCAACGCTTCGCAGAGATGAGAGCCGATGAACCCGGCACCACCCGTCACCAGGATTTTTTTTGGAGAATGGTTCACGCTCAAGGGCTTGAACCGAACCATCGAATCCATGATTTGGCAATGGGATTTCCCCGCGAATTCCGCATGCTTCCCCCTCCCGCCCGCCACCGAGCCGATTTTTATCGGATTCCAAACTTCGAGTCGTGAGCTATCCACACTTACCTCGAGTTTCTCAAACAACACCAACTCATCAGCTCCCAAGGCAACTCTAGCGACTCTTAGGAGTCATTCCAGGCACGGTAGGTCGCCAATCCTTGTCAACCCGCCTGACGCCAAACATGAGTTCTTCCACTTTCTTTTCCGCACCGGCGTAGTTCCAAGATCCTTGAAAATGAAACACGTTTTCGTTGCCCACGATCATCATCACATAGGGTAGCTTGATCTTTTTCTGCACCCGCCAGTCTTCCGGCTGCACTTGAAATCCGGCGCGATTCACCGTCACTAACGGGCCATATTTTTTCTGGATCGCGTTAAAAATGTCTGCGAGTTGCTCACTTGCAGGATCGTCAGGAAGATGAAAATGAATGATCGTCACCGGGTTTCCCTGACGCAAACTCTTCTGAGGCGGAACTTCTTCGGCCCCCAAGGTGACTTTCTTTCCCACCTTTTTTTCCAGCTCGCTTTTCGAACGCGGGAAAAACCACACCACCAAGCCAATCACAACGAGCAGCAGAAAAAAAAGGATTCGTTTGATTAAAGTGGATTGCTGCTCGGGAGACATGCGGGACGTTTGGTTAATTTTTCTTAAGCATCAATCCTATTAAGCACCACCACCTGCTTAGAGGACTCGGCTCATCAGCGATTTTTGTATTTCAAGAACTCGCTCAATTCACTGGGTAATGAAACACCTGCTCCAAGTGACTCTTCAAAAAGCACGGCGACCGCCGCCGCTTCTCGGAGTCGGAACAAGCCAGGACTCTCAACGTTCTCGTGAGCGGGGCCCCAATTTTTGATCGCCTCTTGCACTTCCAGATCGGCGCGATGGATCTCTAGCACCCGCAGTGCCGCTTGCCGACTAGTCTCCTCTGAGGTGCCGGCGTCTGCGGTCATCGCAATGTTGTAGGCATTCAAGGCCTCGAACGGGCGACCTTGCTTCTGCAGGGCAAGGCCATAAAAATAAGCGACTTGTGCCCGCAGATCACCCAGCAGCCGTTCGTCGATTTGTTTCTCGGTGGCGCGCTCGATTTGCTCCCAATTCTTCAAGGAAACGAGGCTCCACAGCGCACTCACTTCCAACTGCTTTTCCTGTGCTTCACCGAGTGACGAATGCTTGCTGATTTCTTTCAGCGCCTTCGCGAGATCATTCAAATTTCCAAGCTTCCGCATGCACTCCGCTTCGTAGTAGGCGGCGAGCGCGGCCGTTTTGGCAGGGGCTTTGATTGCGGAGAATGCGGCCTGCGCATCCTGATATTTCCGACCCTGATAGAGATCGAGAGCCTCTGCGAATTCACGCGACTTGGGAGGTGCGTCCACAGGAGCTACTGTTGCTTTGGCGGGCAAAATTTTCACGGGTTCCGGAATGCTTGCTTCATTCGTGAAATCTAGGCCCATCGCACGGAGCTCGGTGATTTGCACAGACTTGGGATACTCCTGATAGAGCTTGCGAGCGTAGCAACGGGTGAAGTCATGCTCGCCGATAATCGATGCTGTCCGCACGAGTTGATAGAGGTGATCCTCCCGCTTCGTCGCCGTGGGGTAGTCTTGCTCAAGTTGGCGGTAAGCCGCGTAGGCACCGCGGACGTTGCCAGACTTTTCATGGATCAGCGCGATCGCCGCCAGCCGGACGCTCGCAGGAGGGTCAACTCCCTCCACTTCCGATGTCGGAACCAATTGATAGATGATCAATGCCGCACGCATCATCCCCGCCGCCATCGCATCACCTGCGAGCTTGAGGAAAACCCTGGAGTTACGCAGGCTTTCAGAAGAATCCAAAATCAGCGCACCTCGGTTTTTACTGACGAAATCTAGCAACACCCGCTCATCCTTCAGGGAAATGGCCGCGCCGACAAGCGCTTGAAAGCCAGCGAGAATTCCACTTTCTGGAGTTGGGAAATTCTCCTTGTTTTGAATCGCGATTTCGAGGTTCTCGTTGCCTTCTGCGAGGCGTCCCCGTCGATACTCACAGATCGATAGATTTACATAAAAAGATCCCAGTGGAACCTGATCGCGAGTTCGCTCTCGCTCACTAAGAAATTTCGCGAAGCGGCTCGCTGCAAGCTCCCAATTCTCCGCTGCCATCGCAGACTCGCCCCACTTGCAGAGCGCCATGATTTGAAAGGGATTCCCTTTCTCTATCAGGCTACGGTCGTTCGGGAAATCGCGATAACAGATTTCAAATGACTGCATCGCTTCCACCCATTTTTTTAACTTCATTTCACAAACACCCTTGTGATAGAAAATTACCCCAAACTGCGCGCCATATTTTTTCAAAGGCTGATCTTGTCCGAAACGTCCCACCACTTGAGTGTGAGCTTCCAGCGCCTGCTCCCAGCGGCTCGCCTTCATCTCCACTCGTGATTTCTCGACAAGCGTCTCCAGACTTTCGTCCTGCGAATATGCAGGCACGCTCCACACCATAAAGGCGGAAAGTGAAATGAGGTGACAACGAAGATTCATGAGCTGGCAAACGTAAATTTCTTTAACCAACGTCTAGACCATCCACGGCGGGAACGGAAGATCGAATTCAATTTGAAGGCTTATCGCCGTCTGGATGCGTATCGCCGTCGGATGGAGCGTCTTAGCTTCTTTTTAAAGCGACGTATCGACTTGTGAATTGGTCTTCTGATATACTTGAGACATTAAAGACTTTCGATCCTGATGAAGCTGAAGACGTCAAAACATCAGGAAAGGACTTCAGGGAAGGTGCCAGATACCGTGACAAACTGCTCGTGGTATCGGCAAATGTTCCAAGATAATCGATGTTCAGATTGGCTGGCTGCGAGCGAATGGCCGTCAGCTTGACGCTGAGCGAAAAATTGGATGTTTGGAGCTGTTCGGTCGTAAATGTCGAAACATCCCAATAAGCAATCGTCACCATGGCGTAATTCTTCAAATATGCCCCGGCCTCGAAGAGATTTGAGTATGAATTCCCTAGGTGCATCGGGTCATTGGTAGCCGACTGATACAACGTCGTTGACGTGACGCTTATGATCGAAGCTCCATAAGAACTCGCCATTGGGATCAAGAGAGCAAATAATG
>JANPAU010000225.1:0-3539 GCA_031430055.1 Akkermansiaceae bacterium
CGATCTTGAGAGGCAGTAGATTGGACCAGCGAGGAAAGATATTTGCCATGTGTGGGGCGATGCAATGCTCAGAAATTGGAGCTTGTGAAAACTTTCACAAGCGATTCAAGAAAAGATCCAGATTGATTCCAGACGGCGGGAGGATGCAAACGAACTGGCTCCATGCAATGCCAAAAAAGAAAATATGACAGATTTTGTAACGATTCTGCGGAGTGCTTACCAAATTCACTTCCGAGCTCACGAATTCGACCAATTCATGCCTTTTTCCTGTCTCCAATGTCGGTAGGCGCTGAACTGCTCACCTTTTGGCAAACTGCGACGCATCGGATCCTCGCTGAGGAACATTTCGAATGCTCCACCCGCAGAAGTTTCCGCAGCAGAAAGAGCCGACTCCGTCGCCACGTGTCGGCTCTGGCCCGGCGTCAGTTGTCTTTCAATCCGCGCCAGACGCGATGAAATCCGTAAAGCCACCAGTATGACGATCACCAGCAGGCAGACACATGCCGAGAGTAAGATCACAAGCGTAGACAAATCGATTTCCGGAGGCGGCATTCCTGAGTCTCGAAATATCTGACCCGTTTGAACAGTCCCAATTCTTGGAACTGCACGCCACCTGCTGTCCACCGCCAGCGACTCTGCCACCGACGCTGGCAGCAGACTGCCGCAATTCATGCCTCAACCTAGCGCCCGCACATGCGCCAGCGCCGCCGAAGCCAAACCCACCGGATTGTAACCACCTTCCAACACACTCACCATCCGCCCACCGCACCACTTCCCGGCCAGTGCCTTCGCCCGCCGGGTCATTTCCGCGAAAGTCTCATCCGTCCAGCAAAGTCCTCCGATGGGATCGCCCACCCGGGCGTCGAATCCCGCAGAAATCAGCAGGAAATTCGGCTGAAAGGCGTCCACCGCCGGCTCAAGCTGAGCAGACCATTCACGCAGCGCCACATTTCCATCCGAGTTTGCCGGCAACGGGATGTTCAGATTGAACCCCTTTCCCGGCCCCTGCCCTCGCTCCGAAGCGTAGCCCGTGTAAGGATACATGTTCTCCTCGTGCAGGGAAATGTAGAGCACTGACGGATCCTCGATAAAGATCGCCTCCGTTCCATTCCCATGGTGTACATCCCAATCAATGATCGCCACCTTCCCCAGCCCATGTTTCGACTGCAAATAACGCGCCGCCACCGCGACATGATTGAAAATACAAAACCCCATTCCCCTTGCTGAAGTCGCATGATGGCCCGGCGGCCGCACTGCGCAGAATACCGACGCTAAATCTCCGCGCATCACCGCATCTGCCGCTGCTAACACCGCACCCGTCGCTTCCAAGGCCACCTCGTAACTCTCCTCACAAATGGCCGTATCACCCGTGCGCAGCACATCCGCGAAGGTCTCCACATCTCGGTAAACCAAATCATGATAGTAATGCTCATGGGCGAGTAAAATTTCCGACACCAAGGCCCGCCGCCCCACAACTCTAACGAACTCCACAGGCAACGTTGCTAACGCCGCCGCCAACGCCCGGTAGCGAGCCGCCGATTCGGGATGACCACGACCCGTGTCGTGGCGCTCGTAACAAGGGTCATCATGCACCCCCACTTTCTCATTGCCCTTTGTCATCATTCCACTAGCGGTGTTTGGGTGAGCAACAGTCTGCTGCCGAGCTTCGAGCCATGGGATGTGTTCGACAAAAATGAAGTATCCAAGTGAGGGATGAACGATGGTGAATGCTATTTTGCCACGGCGAGAAATCCATCTGCATCGAGGTAGCATTTTGCTGGAAGGGCGAGACCGTCTGCAGGTGCGGCTGGACCGCGTGCAATGAGTCCACCGGGTTCGGATGGGGTCAGACACCATCCGGGAAGAGGTTTCCCCCATGTGCCGAGTTTGTGACCCCTCTGATTTTCACCTGCCGAAGTTAGGCCCTTAGGATCGGGCATGGACATCGAAACCACGATGCCATCCACCGCCAAACAGGGGCAATGAAGCAAGTGGTCCTGGTAAATCGGTTCGAAGGAGCATTCCCCAAAGTCATAGAAAATGAACTCGGCAGAAAGTTGGGTATGTGCGAGTTCGGCTCTGAGTTTTTCGCCTCCGACCCATGACCCGGTGTGATCTCCGTCAACCACATCGCAACATTTTGGTGTGGACTCAAACAGTTCAGCAAATGTGAGTGCGATGCTAGGGAGACCTTCCAAAGTGATATCTCCGCGTAGACTCATAAACTGCTGATGCCTTTGCAAGGCGCTGACCTGACCGATTTGATAGCCGTTCACCCAGAATCGCCGCCGTTCTGCTTCACTGAGATTTCGAAAACTTCGAATCATCTCACTTTCCCCCTTGGGGATTCTCCGCCCCCAACTGGGTGCCTGAAATCGATCACCTACTGCTACCCCAGAAACCATCAAGAGTCCTTGTTTGACGATTTCTAAACTCGCACTTGCCGGATTGATTTCATGGCCGAAAGCAACGGTCATCCCATACCCAGAGTGATAGGGGTGCTTGCGGAAAAATCGACCTCGTTCGAAGGAGAATATCGATCCCCAAGAACCATCGCACCACATGGGAATCAAAGGATGACCTGCCTTTTTCGCGATGATCTCAAAACCACGTCGAAGTTCATTGAGAGTGCCTGTGCGAGTCAATTGCCCCTCGGGAAATAGGCAAACGAGATCACCTTTTTTAAGCGCATCGATCGTGATGCGGATTGCTTCGCGAGGCTGATCTTTGCGAATGGTGACAGTGTCGAAAATGCTAACGAGTAGCCGGATCGAGCGCGTGGCCATGAAGGCCTCGTCCATGACAAAGCGGACGGGTCGTGGACAGGCCGCAGAGATGAAAAGACCATCGGCGAAGGTAACGTGATTCGGTAGAAGCAGCGCACCACCTGTCGGCGGAACCCGCTCAGGATTCACCACTTGAATTCGGTAAATCCAACGGACGATGGCCCCACCGACTAAGCGGATGAAGTCGCCCGGCAAAAGTCGAAGAATGAACAGAGTCACCCAACCACAGGTGATTCCAATGAAGGCGATTTCCAGTCGAAAATCGATGGTCTCGGAGATTTTGAAAACCTTCCACGCATACTCAAAAATCCCAATCACGACGACCGCGAGAATCCCAGCGATACAGTCCTGAAGGTGTACAGCAGCTTGTAGTTCTCCACGTTTCTCCGCTGGATAGCGATCCTGCATCCATGCGGTGAGCGGAGTGAGAAAGACCGCGCCGGAGAATGCAAGAAATCCAAGAGTGGATAGAAAAATCCAGCCACCTGGCGTCGTGAA
Organism: Akkermansiaceae bacterium; assembly: GCA_031430055.1. Classification (GTDB taxonomy): domain Bacteria; phylum Verrucomicrobiota; class Verrucomicrobiia; order Verrucomicrobiales; family Akkermansiaceae; genus Luteolibacter. The sequence continues at coordinate 3,285 of JANPAU010000225.1, forward strand.
TGCCAACACAATGGCGGTGATCGTCATTAAAATCCCAGCGACAGGCACCCAACCGAGTTCGATTCTTTTTCGCAACAAATAGGAAGCGAAGCCGAAACCTATTGCCATTCCTAACGAAGTGGTGGCGATGAAGAGGGACGACAATGTGCCGAAGCTCTCACCGCCACTTGTGATTGTCTTAGCGAGCTTGATCGACCAAAGATTGATAAACGCCGCAAAGCCCCAGAAAAAAGCGACCCCAAAGGACGCGCGCCG
>JANPAU010000226.1:0-2830 GCA_031430055.1 Akkermansiaceae bacterium
CCAGCGGAAACCCTGCCTTACCGAGTGCGGGTAGCGATGGTGGTTGTTATGCCAGCCTTCACCTAGGGTAATAAAAGTCAGCAACCAACTATTCCGACTGTCATCATCCGTCTCATACCGTCGACGTCCCCACACGTGTGCAAGGGAGTTGATAAACAAAGTGCCATGAAGCAAAACCGTGGTGCTGATAAAGAAAGTCCAAATGAAGAACTGCCCGACGGTAACATTCAGCCAGGGGAAAAAGGTCTGCAGAACCCAACCGATCAGCAACATCAGGATTCCGTAGGCAAACGGTACGGTTTGATCATAACGGTTGAGAAACATCAACTCTGGGTATTTACTCAGATCAGGAATACTTTTATAAGCCGTCGGAAAGTTCTTCATCGAAGTCAGCCATCCGATGTGAGACCATGCAAAGCCACTGACGACAGGAGAATGAATATCCCCCTCGTGGTCGGAATGTTTGTGATGATGCCGGTGCGTGGCGGCCCACCACAAGGGGCCACGCTGCATCGAGCTATTCCCAATTACGGCGAATAAAAACTGCGCAAATCTCGAGGTTTTGAATGTCTTGTGTGAAAAATAGCGATGATAGAATCCGGTGATTGCAAACATCCGGATGAGGTAGAGAAAGATCGCGGCTCCGACGGCGACCGGACTAACTCCAACCCAAAAAATGGCCAGACACCCCAGATGCAAAAAAATGAACGGTAGTGTCCGCTGCCAATTTACCTTCTCGGGAAGCTCAGAAGGGTCCGGCAGTCCCTCACGCCGAAAGTCCGAGTCTAGCCATTGGCAAATCGTGAGTATAAACACTCCCCAAGGAGTCATTTTTTTCCGATCCTGCGTCTGATGTTCTGCGCTCATGGATACAATCCCGTTAATTAGAGTTCAGACGCTTGTTGACATACCCCACCGCACCGCCAACGACCGGCAGGCGAGAATAGAAGTTTTTCCCCGAATCCCAAAAATCCTGATGGAATGCCACTTTCCCTTCACGATTGAATCGGATCTGGCTCACTCCCACCGAGTGCACGGTTTTCCCCCCGCTAAGTAGTGGAGCTGCAAATTGCATCGTCCAGCGCACATAGTAGTCATCGCCAGAGCGTGCGATATCGTCGATTGCCAACTGATAGCTCGTCATCGTTTCGCTGGTCTTGACGAAATAGGCTTCGATTTCTGCAGCGCCGTGATGAACTACGAGAGTATCGTCGAGGTAAGCGTCAGACGAGTAGGTCTGGAGAGTCATTTGACGCACAAACTTTGCGTCTCCGATGCCTTTCAGAAAGGTGGTAAATCTTTCCAAAGCAGCTTTTTCGCCGGGGCCACCCGCAGGCAAACCGCTCGGCAGTACCTTTTCGATGCTCGCTCGATAGGATGCCACATCTTCGGCGGAGCGATTTGGGAGCATGTTGGAGTTCAATAAAAAAAGTACAGCCGCCAAGGCCAAAAGAAGCCCAGCGGCAAAAGTGGTAGCGGGATGGCTGAAAAAGGAAGACAACATCTGATTCTGTTTTCGCCCTGCATCTCTGCCCGCGCAAGGGAAAAACCGTCAAGGTTTTGGAGATTTCCAGCGCCAGCGGAAGAATCAAGGCGCGATGCCGGAATTCTGCTTGGGTTCTTCTGGCATTCCCCGATATCGCCAAGGCGAATAGCCTTCCTTGAGCAGTTTCTCGACGTAGAGACCACATGCGCTGACTTTCCAGACTGGAAAGGGTCCGGCCTCGTAGGCCGACAATTCCCTGCTAGCAACTTTCCATCCCACAAACAGCACTACGTGCCGATCGTTAAGCAGAATGTCACCGGGACGAAGTGCCGCCCACGAAGTAAGTGGATCGCAAATCTGGGGTAATTCGCGGGTGGAATAGGAGCGCTTGAGATTCCAACACCGTGAGACGAATCCCGAGCAATCGATTCCGCAGGAATCTTGGCTCACTCCAGCGTCACCGAGTTGGCGCTTTGCCGGGTCGGCGATATCGCCCGCCTTCTTTCCGACTGCGAGTTTCTTAAGAAACGACTCAGGAGTATCAAATCCGCCCCATTGATAAGGCAGGCTTTTGGCCATCACTCCCGGCTGCCACCATCCACGTCGATCGCCGTGATTGGCAAGTGTCCGGTCGGGCGTGTTGACCAGGATCCCTCTCGAATCGGGCCCGTGGAGAACATGTCTAGTTTCCGGCATCCACTCGACTTGGGTATAGCGATAGGCTGTGGCAAGTGCCTGATCCGGAGTCAGGCTCGGAGCACAAGAGACCCAAAGAACGCACAACGGAATCAAAGAAAGAAATTTCACGCGATGCGACTTAAACCTCTCACATCATCGCCGGTCAAAGAAAATGACAGATCCGGTTGCATGATCTTTCTTATGAAGCCCGCAGACTCCCGAGCAGCGGCTACTCAATACGGTTTTTCAAAACTACGCATTTTTTCCACACCTGAGCGTCCCCGAAAATATCGACTTTGGTTTGAAAATCGCGAAATGTTCAAAAACACAAATTCGTCAGGAAGTCGACCGAATGCTGAATCTTGTGGATGAAATTTAGAACCTGTGTCGCTAGGCATTTTTTCAATGGCTTGCACGACCGCCCACGCAGTTCCCATCTTTTACAATCGCTCTCTCCGGGGAGCAAACGAGTCTTCACCAAATGCTTCAAACCTTAGGAATCAACCAAATCCCTGTGAAATTTAACCTGTTGAAAACCAATATGGTGGAGCGTAGCGGATTCGAACCGCTGACCCCTTGCATGCCATGCTAGTGCTCTACCAACTGAGCTAACGCCCCTTTTCGGGTGGGGCGGAGGTTTATCGGTGGAGCTTCAGTGGGGCAAGA
>JANPAU010000227.1:0-2445 GCA_031430055.1 Akkermansiaceae bacterium
CAAAAATCTGCGGACGTCCCTGAATCTGCGGGAAAACCTTTTCACTTATGACTAACGATCCGCTCACCCAAGCGTCACTAAAAAGTAATCGTCCCACAGATTCAGGGATGGCCACAGATTTTTAGATATCAAGAATCGTCGGATGCGCTGGAAATCTTAATCCATGATCACTCTTCAAAAATCTGCGGACGTCCCTGAATCTGCGGGAAAACCTTTTCACTTATGACTAACGATCCGCTCACCCAGGTATCACTAAAAAGCAATCGTCCCACAGATTCAGGGATGGCCACAGATTTTTAGATATCAAGAATCGTCGGATGCGCTGAAAATCCCAAACCATGATTACTCTTCAAAAATCTGCGGACGTGCCTGAATCTGCGGGAAAACCTTTTCACTTATGACTAACGATCCACTCACCCGCTACGACCAATTGGTGAAGACTTTCTTCACCTGCGATCCACAGGCGATTTCTGATATTTTTCGGGAGTTTCTGATGGCGATGCAGGCGGAGGAAACCCTGCCGCCGGCCTCTCAGATGGCACAAAATTACGAGACGGCAGCGGCGAATCCGGAGATTCACATGCTGCCTGGAAATCTCAAAGACGCCCGCGATACGGTATTTCCATACTTCTGGGGCACGGACAGTTGGTCATCGCCGCTGCATTTGGAAAATGTCAAGGGCCCGGCCAACTACGCGTCGCTGGTCGGCGCGCTGGCGTGTCTACTCAAGAATCCGAATCTATGCACGGACACTTACAGCCAGCGGTCGAATGAGTTGGAGGTGAAAGCGGTGACGTCTTTGGCGAATCTGCTGTTCTATCACACCGAAGATCCGTGGGGCGTTTTTACGATGGGTGGCACCATTTCCAATCTCTATGGCGCGCGTATCGGTATTGAAAAAGTTCTTCCCGGCGCGATGCAGCGCGGATTGCAAGGCGTGAAACTCGCGGGCATCGTCTCTGAGGCGGCGCATTATTCGAACCAGACCGTCGCCGGTTGGCTGGGCCTTGGCACCGAAGGTCTGCACGCCATCCCCACGGATCACTTGCTCGCGATGCGGCTCGATTTGATGGACGAAAAGTTAGAGGCACTTCATCGTGATGGCGTGCGAGTGGCGTTCATCGTCGCCACTTTCGGCACCACGGATGCGTTCGGCGTGGATGACGTGGCGGGGATTCGCGTGCTGATCGATGCCTTCGCCGCGAGGCATGGCATTCCCGCCCCACAATTGCATGTGGATGCGGCGGTCGGCTGGGCACTGAGTTTTCTGGCAGAATATGACACTGTGAAAAATCCATTGGAGTTCACCAAAGATTTGCTGCCCATCGTGATCCGCGCGCAACATCACACCGAAGGCCTCCGGGTGGCGGACAGCGTCACCATCGACTTCCACAAAATGGGCTGGGGGCACTATCCCGGCAGCGCGTTTTTGGTCAACCGGCGCGCCGATCTGAAATACCTTGCCCGCACGGTGGAGGATATGCCGTATTTCTCCGAGGCGGATAGCCGGCGCGATCCAGCGCTTTTCACGCTCGAATGTTCGCGGCCTGCGCTCGGACCTTACACGGTAATGGCCTCGCTGAATGCCTTCGGCCTCATCGGCTGGCAGATGGTGATCGCGCGGTCGCTCGAAATGGCGTGGAAGCTTAAACAACGGCTCGAACGGCTCGACTATTGCAAGGTGCTCAACCTCGACACCATCGGCCCCAGCGTCGTTTGGTGGGTGTTTCCGAAAGGCCGAAACGCCAAGGAAATTTTCCAACAAGTCGAGGACGGAACTTTGCCCGCAGATCAGCATGATCAGTTCACTGGCGAAGTCCGGCGCTTGTTCGAGCGGCGTGAAAAAGCCATGGACCCTGCGCGGGACGCCCGGCTCGGCTACACCACCAGCATCGGCTATCGCCCACACGGCACTTCGTTGCCTGCATGGAAGGCTGTGATGTTTAATCCCAAGACCGATGAAGCGGTGTTGGACCGACTGATTTCAAGCATCGAAGAGTTATAATGAAAAATATCATCTCCCAAACCGCAGCCTCGTTAGGCATGGTCACCCTCGAAAAATAAAACCAAGTGAATCGAATTATCATTCTACTCATCTCTCTGCTGCTAGGTGCCACCTTGATGGGAGCCACCATGAAGCATGAGCCGGTAGTATTTATCAAAAAGGCCGGGACATCTTTTGCCACTGGGAAGTTAATGTTTGTGCCGACTGAGAAACCCATCGTCATGGCACCCGATCAATTGACGATCTATCAAGAGGGGGTCGACTATCACTGGCAGTCTGGCTCAGATGTTCTTGAGTTGACTGCCGATTCGCGGATTCTCTTTAAAACCACAGCCGAGCTGACGCCTACTCCCGGCAGTCCGAATTGTTACAAGGGTGTCTTCTTCTCGGAGGGGCGCTTAATTCATGATTTGCAAATGCGGGTAGCTAACCTGCATTTG
>JANPAU010000228.1:0-2385 GCA_031430055.1 Akkermansiaceae bacterium
TTGAGCTCTTCTGGAGTGGAGAGGATTTTGCGCCTTGCGAGGGCGCGACCATAGCGGGAGCGACTGGTCCACACGGAAACTGGAGCGGAGAGGAGAAGCCCTAGCAGAATCGGAATCATCCACGCGGTGAAGGTCAGGCCAATTTTTAGTGCGATGGCGGTCCATACGATGCCGAGGACGGTTTGGACGGCATGAAATCGGAACGCGTCGCCCCAAGAGGTGCCGTCGGTTTCCCGGTTCTGATTTCCCCAACCGACCGCGCGGCCTGAGATGATGCTGAGGACCATCATGGTATGGGCGGCCATGATGCAAGGGGCGAGCAGCATGGAAACGATGGTCTCCAAGGTCGCACCCACCACAATCGGGATCGTTCCGCCGAAGGAGCGACGGATGCTTGGGGTGAGAATGGCACCGGTGACGGCGAGGATCTTGGGTAGAAATAGCAGGGCGAAAATGACCAACGTCAGAATAATACTTTGCTGGATCCCATCGACGTGGAACCAGCGTGCCGCAAAGTTTTCGAAAGGTAACTGACTCAATCCGCTATCAGAACGGTCGAAGGCGACCCAAGTGCCGAGTGCGAGAAATAGGAACCAAAGTGGGCTACCGAGGTAGGCCATGATGCCCATGAACAAGTGCATCCGCACCGAGAAGGGGAGCTTGCGGGCAAAGATGAGCCAGAGGTGTTGGAGGTTTCCTTGGCACCAGCGGCGATCGCGGATGAGGTGGTCCACCAAAGTCGGTGGTGCTTCTTCGTAGGAGCCCTCGATGTCCCAAGCGAGCCAAACTTCCCAACCTTGAGTTACCATCAGCGCGGCCTCGACGAAGTCGTGACTGAGGATCCGCCCGCCGAAGGGCTCGCGACCCGGCAGGGCGGGGAGTTCGCAAAATTCGGAGAATGGCTTCATCCGGATCAAGGCATTGTGCCCCCAGTAGCTGCCACCGCTTAGCTGCCAGTAGTTGAGCCCGCGGATGAAGAGTGGGCCGTAGAGTCGCATCGCGAACTGTTGGAGTCGGGTGAAGACGGAAATTCCACGGATCAGCTTCGGCGCAGTTTGGAGAATTCCGAGGCGAGGATAAGCCTCCATCACTCGCGTCATTTTCACAATGTCTGCGCCATCCATGAGGCTATCTGCGTCGAGCACGAGCATGGATTCATAACCACCGCCCCAGGTGCGGACGAAGTCGCCGATGTTGCCGGCCTTGCGATTTTCGTTACTCTTACGGCGGCGGTAATAGATCCTGCCGAAGCCGTCGAGGCTGCGACAGAGGTTGGTCCACGAGGTTTCCTCCATCACCCAGAGGTCGAGATCGCGGGTGTCGCTGAGGATGAAAAAATCGAAGGAGTCGAGGTTTCCAGTCGCTTCGATGGAGCGATAAATCGCTTCGATCCGGGCGCAGACTCGGATGCTGTCCTCGTTGTAAACGGGGATGACGACTGCATGGCGGTTGGCGAGTGGGCCGGTCTTGCCCTCGGCGAGTTTGCTGATTCTAACCGATTGCCTGCGACCTAGCAGCATGTCGATCGCGCCGAAGATCGCATGGAAAGAGCCAAGGACGAGCAGGCCGTTGAGGACGATAAAAATTCCAAGCAGAGGATAGTGAGCCTTTTGAAAACCCATCCGCCAGAAGAGGTCTGCTAGCCAGAGACTCGCGAGGACATTGACGAGGATCACACTGCCGAAAAAAATCGTGCGTCTGAAAATCGTCCAAAAGCGGCTGAAAAACGGCTTGGTGGAATCGCGGGGTGGTGAATCTGGATTTTCCATCAGAACAAGAAGAACCACAGCAACAAAGCGATCGACGCGATCAGAACACCGATGAACATGAGGCGCATGATCGGGCGGCGATCCATGGTTTCCCACCATTGGGCGGCGCCGCTGCCGATGGCATTGAGCTCAAGCGGTTTTGGAACCATCGTCAGCTTGGCGAAACGTGGGCCAGCGGCGAGGTAAGATTTTTTCATGGCCTCGACAAACTCAGGTGGCCACGGCGCGGGTGTTAGGAAAACGCCTTGCCACTTGCCGGACATCCCAGCGAGTAGTAGAGCCAGCCGGCCGCGAGCTGCGAGGCGGCGGTTTTCCAGCGGCACATCGAGCACATCCTGAGTCCACTCTGCGACTTCGGAGAGAGCTTCTTCCATCGCGAGGAAACGCGCGGGCTTTTCCGGCTCATCGACGCGCCGTGCGGAAGCGCGCCATAGGATGCCACGCATGAGCTCGGCGACGAGCAGGCGGTTCCTCAGGCGCAGTGCTTGAAGGTAGGCCTCGACGGCGGCATAGGCTTCTTCCCACTCGTTGAGCTCTAACTCACTGAGGGGGCGCAGGGTGTCTAAGGAGTGACGCGGTGGACCCATGTTTCGGTGAGGAAATTTTCTCCGCGTTT
>JANPAU010000229.1:0-8843 GCA_031430055.1 Akkermansiaceae bacterium
TCTCTCAAATACCTATTTAGCGTTACTGTATTTCATCTCCGTGCGCTAATTCTGCAAATGGCCAATAGTCCCGAAACCCTGCAACATCCTTGAGGTCGGGAGTTATGTAAGTGTGACCGTCAGATCGAAAGAGGAGAGGAAGCCCGCTCCTGAAATCCAATCTCATCTTCGGCCAAATTTTTTTGTATTTAGGGAGTTTTAATTCAATCTCACCAGTTTTTTTATCTATCGAAAAGGTTCCTTTGTATCTTACAGAATCCATCCCCGACTCGACGAGCGTCACCTCCTGGTCAGCATAAAACAGTATTTCTGTATCAGAATCCATTCCAAGTCTGTTTCCTGCGCGCGAGATAAATTTTCTCTGTTCCAAAAAATTCGAAATATTTGGAAAGGATGGAACCTCTCTTTTTGTTTCTACTTGAAAAGTATTCTTTCCCACTCTATCACAACCGACCATAAATAGAGACATGACAGAAAGGTAACAAATAATCTGAACCTCAAGTGATGTAATCTTAGAATTTGAATTCATAACTTTATTCTTTTTCAGGTAGCCCATAGTACCAAGGTGCTCTCAATGGCTCATTTAGAATTTTACGAGCTCGGTTTTCTTCGGCAATCGATTTATCAAACTGTCTTCCCCAGTTTTTGTCTCTCTTCGCAGCAGGCTGGTTACCTTCATCATAATAGTTCCACTTCTCGTCTAAATGACGATGCCCCGACATCATATACCCTCCAAATTCGTGCCAAAGAACCGCCGCAAATGATACTTTTGCTAGTTTAATTTTTGGAGGGCTATCGTAGATCGTTAATTCTGAACCCGCCAATTCCCAGAGCCGTAAATCGACGTTGTGATCGATCCAAACGGCGTCAGCAAATCCCGATGCTCTGTTGGAGTTGTAATTCATCCGAACGGTTTTTGTTTTTGAGCCGATAGCCGTTCGTAGGGTTTCCCAGAGTTCAGTGGACCCGTTCTTGGTGGCACATAAAACTGACTCCGTTTCACTAGTCTTTCGCCAGTGTAGCTTCGCCATCGTTAGTTTTTCAAATGCCTGCACAACTGCATCTTTGAAAGCTTGGGGTGTGGGTCCAGTTGTGATATAGGTACCAAGCTTATCGTAATAGTTTACTAAGTTGTTTCCTTTTATGCCTCCCAAATTCTTGCCACCCTGTTCGCCAATCGGGTCACGATTTCGCCACCGTCCGGTTACTGGATCATAGTAGCGGAGACCGTAATCCAATAGCCCCGTTTCATCATCCGAGTATTTCGTGGAGAAGCGAAATGGATTGAGCATCGCGTATTCTCCGCTCTGCCGAAGTAGTTCCCCGAAGGGACCGTAGTCGTAAGTGGCTGCCGCTTGGCCGGACACAGTGTCGACCAACAAAGTCACGTTGCCGTTCAAATCCGATCCATAGGCAAATGTTTTTCCGCTGGTGTGCAGAGTGGCGAACAACATGCCGCCGACTCCGCCCGCGCCTGACAGGGTGCCGCTCAGGTCGGTGCCCCAAGTGTAGGTGCGGAGGAAGCGATTGGTGCTGCCGCCGGAGCGCTCGGCGAGTATGTTCCAGCCATTTGACTCATGGATGAATTCAAACTTATGCCGGAGTTGCCATCCGCCGCTGCTAGTGCCGTGCCAGACGCTTTTCCGGATGCGCCTGCCCATGCTGTCGTATGAGAAGGCGAGCTTGCGGCAGGCGGCCAAGGGGACAGAGGCGTGCGTTTCCATCGAAACGAGTCGATTTTCCGCGTCCCATGTGCAAGTAAAGCGCCCGTCCGAAGTGAGGTTTCCGTCGAAGTCGTAGGTGAAGTCTTCTGGCGTGGCAGGAAGGAATTTTCCGCCGTTGCGGGTGGTTGTACCGTTAGCATCCGTCGCTTGCACAACATAAGGCACATGCACCGCTCCGCTTCTCACTGCGAGGTCCTTGTAGAAAAACTCGTCGAGGCGGGTGGCGGGATTGCTATCGACGGTGACAGACGCCGTCGCGTTTGCCTTGCCGATTTCATCGAAGGTGTAGTCGTGTTGCCAGCCGAGAACGGAAGTGTGGGGCGCTGCGGTTTTCTTTTGCAGGCCGGAGGTGACTTCCGCTTTGGAATTTTTTGGGATGGCGGACAAGTGAAGTTTATTTGCTAGCATTCGATTTCCAGATATCCATTGCAAATTCTGATGCTTCAGAAGTATCAATCCGCATCTTCTCAAAAAAAATTTTGGCTATTTCCTCTCTTTCAATTTTAGAAAAGTTTTTTTCTTTGAAGGCTAGAACAAGAACTCGTTGTGCAGAAACAACTGCTTGCCCTTTATTTGATATATTTTTCACAGAAGGGATTACAAGTGATTCCTTGCTTACAAGCACCCAATTAGGATCAACTACGTCACCAAGCGGGGGGAAAAGTAGCTGAAATGCCCTATCGCCACTTTTAAAAGTTTTTGAAAATGGGAAAACTTTTATTCGTGTTTCAATGATTCCAGAATTCAAATCAACCCAGATTTCTTTATTACAAGCGCAGGACGCAGCTAGGTAACCAATCAATAAAAGAATGCCTGAATAACATACAAAGGAATACTTATTGAGTTTCATTTTCTTGAAAGTAGGTTCGTTATTTTGTGGCAGAAATCCACCTTTTGTATGTAGATTCCACATTGCTAACTGAACTTCCGAATCTCACGGCATCTTCGTATAGTTGTGCTAGATCCAATGAGTCATTGATTCGTTTTGTTGGATCTGTCCAGCTGTAGTCATCTTTGGTGTCAATGAAGAGATGAGAAAGCTCATGACCAAATGTTGCGGCCTGCTCAGTCTTTCCGGCGGTAAAAAAATCAGGACAAAAGTGAACGGTGTCAGAAAACCATGTATAGGTGTATGCATAGGTTCCGCTATCGCATTTACATTCACATTCAACGTCATATTTTTTCCTATCTACTGCCCAAATTAATGTCTTCATATTAACCCGGAGCCGTCCATTGAATGCCAGAACTAGGGAGAAATTATTTGCCTGACGATCCAGCCAGGGGAAATTGTCAAAAAGGTATTCATTATCTGGTCCCGGATCAAGAAATGTATCCCACAATCCAAATGCCGATCTCATTTGATCTTCAGCATCCTTAAGAATTTTAATCTGCTTCTGGCTGCAATTTCTTTGACTGGCCCAAAGGCCAAGCATATCAAATTTATTAATCCCATTGTTTCCAAGGAACCCATACAAATTAACCCCTCCCTTCTCCCCAATCGGATCTCGCGATGGCCAACGTCCTGATGCCGGGATGTAGTATCTCAGCCCATAGTCAAGCCATCCTGTTTCATCATCGTTGTATTTCGTGGAGAATCGGTAGGGATTCAACATCGCATATTCTCCGCTTTGACGGAGCAGCTCGCCGAATGGGCCATAGTCATAAGTTGCCGCTGCTTGGCCAGTCGCAGTATCCACCAGTAGAGTGACATTGCCGTTCAAATCCGATCCATAAGCGAAGGTCTTTCCGTTAGTGTGTAAGGTGGCAAACAACAAGCCGCTAACTCCGCCCGCGCCTGTTAGCGTTCCGCTTAAATCGGTGCCCCAAGTGTAGGTGCGGAGGAAGCTGTTTGCGCTTTCGCCGGAGCGCTCAGCAAGGATGTTCCAGCCATTCAGTTCGTGAATGAAGTTAAACTTGTGGCGGAGCTGCCATCCGCCGCTGGCGGTGCCGTGCCAGACGTCCTTCTTGATACGACGATGCATGCTGTCGTAGCCGAACACAAGTTTGCGGCGGGCGGGAAGTGGCACCCCGGTATGGGTCTCCATGGCGATGAGGCGGTTTTCAGCGTCCCATGTGCATAGGAAACGACCATCGGAAGTTAGATTGCCCGCGTCATCGTGGGTGAAAATCTCAGGAGTGGCGGGAAGAAATTTTCCGCCGCTGCGGGTGGTGGTGCCGTTGCCGTCAGTGGCGGCGACTGAGTAGGGAATGTGGACGGAGCCGCTACCCGCTGCGAGTTCCTTGTAAAAGAACTCATCGAGACGGCTGGCCGGATTGCTATCGACGGTGACGGACGCCGTCGCGTTTGCCTTGCCGATTACATCGAAGGCGCGGGGAACGGTGCGGCTGTCATATTGATTGAGCGCGTTGGGGACGTAGGTGGAAACGCGGGCGTTGGTCGTGGCGGTAAGCCGGTTGCCGATTTCATCGAAGATGTAGCCGTGTTGCCAGCCGGGAACGGGCGCGTTGGGTAAGGCCGTCTTTTCGCGCAGGCCGGAGGTGACCTCTCCTTTGGAATTGTAACCGTAGGCCCAGCGCGTGCCGTCTTCGCGCTCGATCTTCTTGCGGCGGTTCATGTTGTCGAACTCAGTGACGCCGAAGGACTGCGTTTGGGAGCCGTAAGCGTTAGTGACTCCATCGAGACGGTCGGAAACGTCGTGGTTGCGGGTGGTGGCAAGACGGGTGGTGGCGCTTGATTTCAGAGTGATCGTTTCGATGGAGTCTGAGTCTGTCAAATAGTCATAGGTTGCGGAATGAGTTCCGGTCACGACCTGATCGAGACGCGAGACGGGCGAGTATTGGTAATCCACTGCATGCTGTGCGCTGCCAGAACCCACCGCGCTTTGAGAGCGACGGGAATAAGTATCAAGAGTCGATGACCGGATGACTCCAACTAAGCCACCACCGGCAATGCTTTCTGTGGTGGTCAGTAAATCAGGATAGGTGAATGCGCGCATCCCGGCGGCGTCTTGGGTGGTTTTCACCCTTCCTGCGCGGTCATAGGTGTGGAACACCGCTGGTGTCGCATCGCTGTAGGAGATCGACTCCTGTTGCCCCCTGTTAGTCCATAGGTAGGTGATCGCTTTTCCTGTGGCGCGCAGGCGGGTGTGGAGCTTGCCTGCGGCGTTGTAGGCAAGCGTTTCTGATTTGTTGGCGGCATCACTCTTCTGGTGAAGCTGGCCGCTTTCTGGATGATAAGTCCAAGTGGTGAGATCAGCGGTTCCGGGATTGGCAGGCCAAGTGGGGGCAGTCCATCCGGCGTCGCTGCGGAAGGTCTTAAGCGTTTCAAGCTGGCCATGGGAGTTGTAACTGTATTCGAGCGGATAGCCACCGCCGCCCCAGACGCGGAAAACTTCCCCTCGCGAGGTGTAACTGGTGCGTATGACGGAAGTATCAGGACGGGTTTCTGTCGCGACACTTCCAGCCCCTGCACCGCCTGACGGATGATAGGTGTATTGGGTAGTCTTTCCTGCATGGCTGTTGCTGGAGATCCTTCCTGTCGTGGGATGATAGGCCGTCGCGGTGGAGACTCCTCGAGGTGAAGTGAGAGTTTCAAGCCTGCCGAGGGCGTCGTGGTCGTATTGGGTCGGAGTCGAAATCGTAGGAGTGGTTGAAGTGTTGGGAAGACCGTCGATGGTGATCTCGACTGCATCAAGATTTGAATCAGGAACATCCGTCGTGGTGGTGACGGTGCGTGTGGCGCGGTTAATGGCGACAGTGCGCGTGGTGACGTGGCCTTGTGAATCGATGGATTCCGAAACAGATGCGATACCTGCCCCCAGTCCGGTGAGTTGTTCGCGGCTAGTAGAAACGGTGGTAGCGGATGGACTATCATCCGTCTGATACATGGAGTTTACGATTTGTCTAAACCAATTGCCTCCCACTTCAGCATAGGAAGTATGGGTTTCCACAATGGCATCAGGTCCAGCTACATCAACAACTCCGTTCCCGTTCAAGTCTCTCACTTGTCGAATCACTGCGCCGGTGTCGGTATCATAGGCAAGCAGGAGTGGAGCTTCACCGGGAACCGTTCTCGATGTCACTTGTTCCGTGTAAGGATCGAATTCCGTCTGTGTATCTATCAGGCCAGACGGGCTGTTGGTGGCTGTTTTCCATGTTTCGCCATCGAGATTTTTCCAGTCCTGAGAGTAGCGAAGTGAGTTTTCCGAAGCAATGGATTCCTTGGACCACAGACCACTAGCATCGATGCCATAGTCAAAGAACCGAGCGACCACGCCGGTCCCGGTGATGGAATGTGTCTGTCCGTCTAGGTAACGAGTAGTGATTTCTGTGAAGGTGTCTGGACGAGTGCGGGTGACGATACGCCCACCACTTTCATAAGCGGTATGGGTCACCAGCCCGTCCTCGCCGGTCTCGGACTTTACCCTACCTGAAATATCGTAACCCATGGAGGTCATGAGACTCAAGCCTCCCGCGCTGCGGGTAGTGGAAGTGATTTTCCCCAGCGGATCATGAACGCGCGTGGTGATGACCCCGGCGCGTGTCTCCTGAGTCGCACGATCCTCCGCATCGTAAAGATCGTAGGTGGTTACAATTCCTTGTTCGTCCGTCTCGGACGAGAGTCTTCCATCGACCCAGACCGCATCATACGTCGTAAGCACCGTGCTGCCATTTTTGACGCGCGTCTGCGTCAGTCGTCCCTGCGCATCATGATTGTGCAAGATACTACCTAACGAAACATACGCAGAGGCGGTTTTCACCTGCGACTCCTCTTTCAGAAGATTCCCTCCCGGTGACATGATCCTCACTGTCCGAAGAGTTTTTCCCTCCACGCCGTATGGATCGGTTTGGGTCGCCTGTGTGACACGCTCCCTCAAATGATCGCCTGTCGGCGAAACTATAAACATATCTGTAAAACCGCTGTAGGTTCCCAATTCGTAGGTGTGAATCTCCTGCCGTCCATCCAGTTGTTGAATATACGCTATCCGGCCTTTCAGATATTCTGGAACGCCCGATGTGGTTGTGATTGTGGCGGTCTCCCTTTCGTAATATCCATCCTCTCGGACAATGATCGGCAAATAATCCATCTCTGGATAGTCTTCGAAGATCGGAAAATCCCACGATGAAATATTGCCTGTGTAAGACCCGGTGTATTTCTCCTCGACGACCGTGCCGAGCACGCGCCTTGCCACCGATGAAATCTCAGTTTGAAAATAGCTGTAGCCAGCCGAAGAGTAGTCGTAGGTCGTCAAATGGCAATTCGTTGTCGTCGCATCCCCCGGAGATGCGGGAAGGTTCTTCCAAGGGCGAAAAGCATATTCGACTTTTCCAGATCTTGCCCCGTCTTCATAGTAGGAATAACGCTCCCATGATCCATCTGACTGAATGATCCATTTCAAACGACCATAGTTGGCTGTATCCCCGGAATTTTCATGAAACGCCCAGGTTGTCGCCAGCGCATCTCCGTCTGGATCTTGGATGGAGGTGATTTTCTCAGTTCCCCAGGGAAACGCGTGATAGAAATCCTGGACTTGCGAAACAACCAAGCTGGTGGTCGGGTGAAACACCGTTGTTTCGACTTGCTTGTCGCCATTGCCCAGCGTGGTTTCCACGCGACTTTCGGAACGAAGTCCGGCGATCGTCGAAAGCCATGTCCCGCCAATCGCGCTGAAAACCTGCTCCTTGGATACAGCGCCCTGAATTTCAGTAACCTTGATTTCAGGAATGGACGCTGAATTCTGTGGACTTGAGATTCTCCAGATTTTCGACGCTGTTCCACTTGTTTGATAAAGCCCCGAAACTTTCGCCCCAACCTGTAAAATCGGATAAAACCTGATTTCATACGATGTGGCGCTGATCGTCACGATATCCGCCAAGGTCTCTGGAGCCTTGATTTGACGCAGCGCATTGGTTCCCGAATCCCTGATCACTTCGACATCCGGGGACACGCTCACATAATTCAGCGCGCCCGCAGTGAAAAGATCCGGGGAAATAGTCCCTGACGAAAATGAAATTTCACCCGCCGAACCATTCGCAGAACCGCCAAGTGAAAAACTGCCACCCAAACCTCCAGACGAGGAGCCGCTGGACACATCCCCCTCACCGCCAGATCCGGCTCCGCCGGACGATCCGGATTTGATCACCACGGACATGGTTTTCGAATAGCCCTCACCCGAGCTGCAGCCGGGGCCGCTGTCATCAAATGTCGAAGTTTCGACTCCATCGAGATAAGCCTTGAAACAAGCGGGCACGATTAGCTCCGTGTGAATGGATGCGGTTCCTCCATCGCTCCCACTGGGGATTGCGGTGATCGTCAAGGTGTAGATTATGTCGGGCTTCAATTTCGCAGTGCCTTCTGGCGATAATGTATAGCCGCAATTCTCTCCGGTGACCGGACTTAGGGTTTGGTCGTGAAGTTGAATGGTGTAGTCACCGATATGACACATGGCTCCTTTAAATCGGACTTCCACATCACCATCGCAGGTAGTGCATTGGGCGGAAATTTCACCGATGCAGAGCAAAACTCCAAGCAAAGCCAGGTGAATAGATGAAAGGCGCATGGATCAGAAGGGACTAAGATTGAAAACATCGAGCTGGCGGGCGGAAGCGTCGGCAACCGGATCGGCAAACGCCGGATCTCGTCCGGCAAGGTATTCCTCCACGTTGTTCATTCCGTCGCCATCATCATCACCTGATGCAGAGTTAATTAGAGGTAACGAGCCGAGCAGAACTTCAAGACCGTCCGGGATCAAATCGCCGTCCGTGTCCCAACCGAAGGGAAGCGTGCCTTCGGTAAATACCTCGCTCCAGTTGGAAAGACCGTCACCATCGAAGTCGGCATCTCTCGCTTGTTGCAGCGTGGTCACTGAAAGGTCATCGTGGCGATGAAGTCGGACAAAAAGTTTCTGCGGGCTAGACTCCATGAAATACGCGTGCCCTCCGTTTCCGAAAGCCATGTAGGGTGCATAGTGCCAAGTGACCAGATCATAAGACCATTGATAGAAATAAGTACGTTGTTCCAGGCCCGGCCACTCGGATTTCCAAGTCCCGCCGGTCCAGGGAACGATTAAGGTAGAGACGTCAGTTGCCTGACGCCCCCCTCGCAGATCCCGGCGTGCGGAATTACCGCACCGGGCTCCTCAGGAATGCGCGCTAGTA
>JANPAU010000230.1:0-13029 GCA_031430055.1 Akkermansiaceae bacterium
CCAGAGGGGCCGCGTGCGGCAAAGAGGCTAAGAGATCAGGTTGCCGCGCAATACGTGTCTGAAAATGGCAAAATTTTAGTGGCCTTGCTCGATGAAGACATGGCCAAGGCAAGACGCCGCAATAAAAAGGAGAGGATCGACTTGGAACCATTGCGTCCTGAAAAGCGCTCCAATCCTGCTACTCTACCGGAAACGACTGGACAGAATGATCAAAAGTCGGCCCAGCCCAGCACACAAGGCGGGAGCGGTATTTCAGGGTTTGCCAAAGTTGCTGCGATCATCACAATGGTTTTGATTGCAGCGGGCTTGGCGCGGCGATTCATGAGAAAACGCGAATGAATTCCAATAGACAAATCTCAATAGCTTAATGAAACTTCCTATTGTTTTCTTCGCCACACTTCTCGGGCTAGATGTATGCTTGGCCCAGACAACTTCAAACGACCCAGCCGACTACCTTAGCGCGGAAATGAAGATGACCGGGGAGGAAGGTGGAAGTGAGCCTGCCTTACGGAAGCTGCGTCTGTTGCCGGCTGAGCAGCGGTTTGTTGTTGTTGACGCCATTATCCGCAAACTTCAATCGATCAGCGCAGGCCCTGCACCAGCACCACCGAAGACCGTGATCTATGTCTGCGTTGCCGCTGGAATCTTATATGAGATAGGAACGGATGAGCAAATTATTCAAGCGTTTGGGGCACTATCAAACTTTGGTCACGCTGAACCAGATGCTGCTGAGGTTTTAGCTTCATGCAAAGGGAGCGGTGGTGTCGAAATTATCCAAAAACTCGCAGAGAAGCGGCTTCCCGAATTGGAATCTGCTGTTAACCCAAAGAACGAAGAGGAGAAGGCACAGTCCAATGATATTGTGATTCCGTTTTATTCTCTCGTTCTCAGCTTAGACGGTGCTAGAAACCCAAAAGGGCCGCGCGCGGCAAAGATGCTTAGAGATCAAGTGGCGGCCCGCTACGTGTCCGAAAATGGCAAAATCTTAGTGGCGGCGCTCGATGAAGGTATGGCCAAGGCAAGACGCCGCAATAAAAAGGAGAGGACTAACCCAGAACCCTTGCGTCCTGAAAAGCACTCCAATCCGGCGAAACTTCAGAAATCGACTGGCCAGAGTAATCGCGAATCAACCCAGCCCCGGCAAAGAACTGTGGTAAGTCTGGCGGTGTCGTCTATCCGACGTGGAACTGCATGTCCGAGGGCAAATTCCGCAGGGAAATATCAATCGTGTTAGGTCACCTTCAAGTCACGGGTCAGGCCTCACTCTCAAAGCGAGGCTCCAGATTAAACTCACGCTCCGCGCCCGTTCCATGCCAACAAGTCATTGTAAATGAGTCCTTTTCCGCCGAAAAGATCCAGCGCGCTGCCCACCGTGACATCCACCGCACCGCGCCCGGCTTGCTCGACTTGGAGCAGATCTGCCATCGTCGCCGCGCCACCGGCGTAAGTCACCGGGCATTTCCCCCAATTTCCCAGCACTTCGACCAATTCCCCGTCGATTCCCCGGCACAGACCTTCGACATCTGCCGCGTGGATCAGGAACTCGTCACAAAACGGTGCGAGACGGTCGAGAGTGGCGTGATTCATCGGCAGTTCCGTCAGCGTTTGCCAGCGGTTCATCGCCACCGTCCAACCGTCGGCAGTCCGCCGGCAGGAAAGATCGATGACCAGTTTGTCCTTGCCGATTTTTCCTACGAGCGAGCGCAAAACTTCATCTAGAAATTTCCCATCGGCATCAAATAATGCCGATGTCACGATCACATGGCTCGCTCCTGCGGTCAGCCACTCGGCAGCGTTTTCTTCATGGATGCCGCCGCCGATTTGCAAACCACCGGGATAAGCCGCCAGCGCTTCGCGAGCTGCCAGATCATTTCCCGGTCCCAATTTAATTACATGCCCACCGGTCAGACCGTCATCGCGAAATCTCTCCGCGAACCACCCCGCCGGCCGGTCAGAGACGAAATTCTCCGTCGGCCCTGCGCCTTCGTCGCGCAGGCTGCCGCCGACGATTTGTTTCACCTTGCCTTGGTGGAGGTCGATGCAGGGGCGGAATTTGGTCATGGAGTGGTGAGAAAAGGGGTGATGATTCGAAGATGTCCGATGCGACGGTCGTGCAGGAGATCCTTGCTGTAGAGAATGGATGCGCCGGATTCAAGGGCGGCGGTGACGATGAGGCGATGGTAAAAACGATACTGGGTTTCGCGCTGGATTTGTTGGGATTTTTGGTAAATCGTACTCAAAGGGATCACTTTGCAGAGGGGCAGCAGGAACAATTTCAAATAGTCGCCGAGGAACTTTAAGTCCAAGAGAATGGCGAAGCGGTGCCGTGCCATCGAGCCTCCTCGCGTACTAGCTCGCTGAGAGACTCGTCGGCACTCAGCGTGGCACATTCAACGGGACAAGCGAATCAGGTTTCTGGGTGGCAAAAAAATGGTTGCGCGGCGGGTGGATAGCATGCACCTTTTGGGCGAAACCTCATAAAAAGAGGTGATTAACTAAGGATTATGCTTCCCGAGCACGCACCATTCAATTCCGACCAACGCCGAGCGTTGGATTCGCTCCTTTCCACGCTCAATCCCGTCCAGGCAGGCTGGTTGAGTGGATTTCTAGCGGCTCCGGGAGTTCCCGTGACTGCCACTACCTCTGTTCCGGCGCTTGCTGGGAAATTGACCGTCCTCTATGGGACCGAGTCAGGGAACTCCGAGGCGTTGGCGGATCGCACCGTGAAGGCGGCGAAAAAGCGCGGCTTTCAAGCGGTGATGAAAAATATGTCCGAGATCGCCCCGGCGGATTTGGCTAAGGCCACCAATCTTCTGGTGATCGTCTCTACTTGGGGCGATGGCGAGCCACCAGAAACTGCGGTGTCATTTTGCAAAGAGTTCATGAGTTCGGAGCTTTCGCTGTCGAATGTCCGCTATTCGGTCTGCGCGCTTGGCGATACGGCTTACGAGAAATTTTGCCAAATCGGCAAGGATTTCGATGCGCGGTTGGAGGCATACGGAGCGACCCGCATTTCCGCCCGCCAAGATTGCGATGTGGATTATGAGGATTCTTATGTCTCGTGGCTTGAAAGCTCGCTGTCTGCATTTGCTCCGGAAACGGCTCCTGCTCCTGCATTCACCACTCTCGCGGCGGGGTCTGGGGTTGAGTTTGGAAAGAAGAATCCATTTCCTGCTGAAGCAATCGATACGGTGGTTCTGAACGGCGAAGGCTCGGCCAAGGAAACCCTGCATTTGGAGTTCTCACTCGCGGGTTCCGGGCTTTCCTACGAACCCGGCGACTCGCTGGCGGTGCTGCCGGTCAACGCGCCGGATGTCGTCAAGGCAATCATCCAAGCGGCTAAGCTCACCGGCAACGAAGAAGTCGAAGTGAAAAACGTCGGTCGCAAGTTACTCGCCGACGCCTTACGCGAAGACTACGACATCACCGCCATTTCCCGTGCGGTGCTCACCAAACTGGCGGACACACTTAACTCCGCAGTCTTGCGCGGGATGCTGGCTGAGGATGCGAAGGAGCAACTCAAAGCCTACAGTGCCGGTCGCGAGATCATCGACGCGATTCTCGATTTCGCTCCTAACGGACTCTCCGCCGAGGCGCTCACCGGCATCTTCCGCAAGCTGCCGGTGCGGCTCTATTCGATTGCCTCCAGCCCGCTGGCGCACGCCGACGAGGTGCATCTCACAGTCGCAGCCGTCCGCTATGAGACACACAATCGTCCGCGAAAGGGCGTCTGCTCGACCTATCTCGCGGACCTCGTGAAACCGGGCGATGCCGTGCAGGTTTTCGTCCAGCCAAACAAGAATTTCCGCCTGCCTGCCGACCTTTCCACGCCGATCATCATGGTGGGGCCTGGCACCGGCGTCGCGCCGTTCCGCGCCTTTGTCGAGCATCGTGCCGCTCTCGGTGGTGAGGGGAAAAATTGGTTGTTCTTTGGCGACCAGCATTACACCTACGACTTCCTCTATCAGCTCGAATGGCAAGATTTTCTCAAAGACGGAGTGCTCACCCGCTTGGACGTGGCATTTTCCCGTGACCAACCGGAGAAAGTCTATGTTCAGGACCGAATGATCGAACAAGCCGAAGAACTCTATCAGTGGCTTGAGCAGGGCGCTCATTTCTACGTCTGTGGCGATGCCAACCGTATGGCACACGACGTTCACGAAGCCTTGATCTCGGTCGTGGAAAATCAAGCGGGAATCTCCCGCGAAGCTGCTGAGGCCTACGTCGAGGATCTCAAGAAAACCAAACGGTATCAACGCGACGTTTACTAAATTTCACCTTCAAATTTCCACTACCATGAGTGACCAAAAACTCTCCGCAAACGAATACATCAAGACGCGTAGCAATTACTTGCGCGGCACCATCGCCGAAGGAATTGCCGATCTTTCCACCGGCTCGATGTGCGAGGATGACCAGCAGCTCCTCAAATTCCACGGCACCTACCAGCAGGATGACCGTGACATCCGTGCGGGCCGCCGCAAACACAAGCTGGAGAAGGCATTCTCCTTCATGATCCGCATCTGCGTGCCCGGTGGTGTTGCGACTTCTCAGCAGTGGTTAGAAACGGACCGACTCGCCACTCAATTTGCGAACGGTACGATCAAGCTGACCACCCGCCAAGCGTTTCAATTTCACGGGATCATCAAGAGCAACCTCAAGCGCACCATCAAGGAGATCAACCAGTGCGCCATGGACACCATCGCCGCGTGCGGCGACGTGAACCGGAACGTGATGTGCAATCCGAATCCATATCTATCCGAAATCCACGCCCAGGCCCTCAAGGCGGCGCAGGACATTTCCACGCACCTCACGCCGCAGACCCGCGCCTACCATGAGATCTGGCTGGACGGTGAGAAACTCGAATCCAGCGAAGAAGAAATCGAGCCGATCTACGGCAAAACCTATCTGCCGCGCAAATTCAAGATCACCATCGCCGTACCACCGTCCAATGATGTCGATATCTATGCGAACTGCCTTTCCTTCATCGCCATCGTCGAGGCAGGAAAGCTCGTCGGTTATAACGTCGCCGTCGGCGGTGGCATGGGCTCGACTCATGGCAACGAAGCCACCTACCCGCGGATTGCGGATGTGATTGGCTTTTGCACGCCGGAGCACGTCGTGGACGTCGCAGAAAAAGTCGTGCTCGTGCAGCGCGATTTCGGCGATCGGACAGACCGCAAGCACTCACGCTTCAAATACACCGTGGACGACTACGGTCCGGACTGGATTCTTGCTAAGTTAAACGAGTATCTCGGCTACGACCTCGGCCCCGTGCGCGACTTCAAATTCGAGGACAACGGCGACCGCTACGGTTGGACGGAGGATGCCAATGGCAACTCCCACCTCACGCTCTACATCGCTGGTGGTCGTGTGCTCGATACGCCCTCCTATCCGATGCGCACCGGTCTCCGTGAGATCGCGAAGATTCACGATGGCGACTTCCGTCTTACCGCGAACCAGAACCTGATCATCGCCAACGTCTCACAAGCCAAGCGCTTGGAAATCGAAAACCTGTTGGAGAAATACGGTATTCAAGACAGTCATTTGAAGAGCGCCCTGCGTCTCAATTCAATGGCTTGTGTCTCGCTGCCGACTTGCGGTCTTGCCTTGGCCGAGGCCGAGCGTTTTCTACCAGACCTTCTCACGGGTCTGGAAGAGTCGTTGGAGGAAAATGGTCTGCGGCACGACGCCATCACCATCCGCATGACGGGTTGCCCTAACGGCTGCGCCCGTCCGTTCATCGCCGAGATCGGCTTCGTCGGCCGGGGACCGGACCGTTACAACGTCTATCTCGGTGGTGGTTTTGCCGGCCAACGGCTGTCGAAACTCTATCGAGAGGATTTTCCATCAGCGGATATCAAGCCGTTGCTGGCCCCGATTTTCAGTCACTATGCCAAGGCGAGAAAAGACGGCGAACGCTTCGGCGATTTCTGTATCCGCGAGGGTTATGTCGCGAAAACCATCCAAGGCCCGGATTTTCACAAGAACGTCAAGCCTGATGCGCTCACGGCAGTTTAACGAAAATCCACTCCCGCTCCACCATGGCAGCACTTCAATTTAAAATTCCCGCAGTGATTGCCCCGGACATCGATCCGGTGGAACTCTCCGCTGCGCTCTTGCCCCTGCGTGCCGGGGAACGATTGCGTTTGCTTTACGATCAACTCGGTGACCGGCTTGTCGCTTCTACCAGCTTTGGCCTCCAAGCTGCTGTCATGTTGCACCTGATCCACGAACACGCACCGAAGATTCCGGTCGTGTTCATCGATACTGGTTTCCAGTTTCCGGAAACCTATCAATATGCGGATGAACTCACCTCGAAGCTGGACCTCGATCTGCGAATTTATCAACCCACCGTCTCCGCCGCACGCATGCAGGCGCTGTGGGGGAATCTTTGGGAAAATGGCAAGGACGGCGCGGACCGCTATGCCCTGCTCACCAAGATCGAGCCGATGAACCGCGCTCTCCGTGAGACTGGGGCGGACGTCTGGCTCAGCGGTCTTCGCCGCTCCCAATCCAGCACGCGGGTGGATCGCCCCTTGGTGGAGCAACAGAAAAAGACCGTTAAAGCTTACCCCATCCTCGATTGGGCGGATGCGCAAGTGGATCTCTATTTCCATCAGAACAGCCTGCCGCGCCATCCACTGGCGGAGAAGGGCTACGTCACGATGGGCGACTGGCACAGCACGCGTCCCGCCGAGGAAGGTGATTCGGAGTCCACTCGCTTCAACGGCGAAAAATACGAATGCGGACTTCATCTTGACTCCGGCACTCCAGATTTCCAGATTTAAGACTGTCGCAAGAAAAGCCGACCGCGAGCAGAATTTCAGAATCCTGCCAGAAGCGCTCACAACGACTCCTCACCATCCCAACGAACATGAACATCGCCGAAAACATGGTTGCCACTGTTGGCAATACCCCGCTGATCCGCCTCAACCACATCACTGCCGGACTCGACGCCGAGATCTGCGTGAAGGCTGAGTTTTTTAATCCACTTTTCAGCGTCAAGGATCGGATCGGCAAGGCGATGATCGAAGCCGCCGAGAAGGATGGCTCGCTCAAGGCCGGTGGACTGATCATTGAGCCGACTTCGGGGAATACCGGCATCGCCCTCGCGTTCATCGCTCGCTCGAAAGGCTACCGCTGCATCCTAACCATGCCCGAGAGCATGTCGATCGAACGCCGCGTGCTGCTCCGTCTGCTCGGTGCGGAAATCGTCCTCACGCCGCGTGCTCGTGGCATGAATGGCGCCATCGCGATGGCGAAGAAATTGATCGAGGAAAACCCCGGCGCGTTCGGCCCCGGCCAATTTGATAATCCTGCGAACCCGCAAGTGCATCGCGAGACGACCGCCGAGGAGATCTGGCGCGACACGGACGGTGAAGTGGATGTATTCGTGTCCGGTGTCGGCACGGGTGGCACGCTGACAGGCGTGGGTGAGGTTTTGAAATCGCGCCGCGATGTGAAAGTTTTCGCGGTCGAGCCATCTGCGAGCCCGGTGATTTCCGGTGGTGCTCCAGGGCCGCACATGATCCAAGGCATCGGTGCGGGGTTCATCCCGAAAAATCTCAATGTCGGCGTGATCGACGAGGTGATTCTCGTTTCTAACGAAGATGCTATTGCCACCGCGCAGGCTCTCGCTCAAGAGGAAGGTTTGCCAGCCGGCATCTCCACGGGTGCGAACGTCTGGGCCGCGATGCAAATCGCGAAGCGCCCCGAGTTCAAGGGCAAGCGCATCGTCACCATCGGTTGCTCATCCACCGAGCGCTATCTATCAACCGCCCTTGCGGAAAAAGTCCGTGAGGAAGTGACAAGTCTTCCTGTCCACGAAATTTGAGATAGCGCGAGTGGAGCGCGGGATTCAAGGAGCGTAGGCATCTTGCCCACAAGCCAGCCCAGCCTCCAGCACGCGATTGACCAACACGCCACTTACCAAAATGCCTCAGCGGAACATCTCTCCAGGGCGACAAGGCCTCTACTACCTCGGCATGATACTTTCGGGCATCGGGCTGTTACTTTTTTTGTCCACGTTCGTAAGCTTCATTTCCAACTTCGGAGATTTTACCGATTTTCAGGGTCGAACTAAGTCTGGCGGCATGAGAGCCTTTGCTGGGATAATTTGCGTGGGCGTTGGCCAGTTGATCATGCGCTTGGGTCGTTCAGGTGTGGCTGGAAGCGGACTGAAGCTAGATCCCCAGGAGGCACGTCGAGATTTAGAGCCGTGGTCTCGGATGTCGGGAGGAATGCTCAGGGACACTCTCGACGAGGCTGGCGTGAATTTGTCTGGCCAGTCTCTGGAGATGCCATTTGATGAACAGTTGAGACGACTTGAAGCCCTGAAGCGCGATGGATTGATTTCAGAGGCGGAGTATACCACAGCCAAGAGCAAGATTCTACAGAGTCTCGGTCAATGACTATAAACTCAATCTCCGCCGGGTAGGCCGAGAAGTTCGATGAGCCGTTGGAGGTCGTCGTCGCCGTAGTATTCAATTTCGATTTTACCTTTTTTCGAGGAATGCTGGATGGATACGTGGGTGGCGAGGTGCTCGCGGAGTCGGTTGGTGATGGCGCGGACGTGGATGTCCACTTCGCGGGGCAACGAAGTTTTTTTCGGATCGCCTGATTCGTGTGATTCGCCGTTTAGCAGCGATTGGGCGAGTTTTTCAGTCGCACGAACAGTGAGTTGGCGGCGGATGATTTGATCGGCGGCGAGAAGCTGCGTGGGGTGGTCCTTGATGGCGAGAATGGCCTTGGCGTGACCGACGGTTAGGCGGGCCTGGGCGACAAGCATCTGGATGTCGAGATGCAGGCCGAGAAGGCGCATCGCGTTGGCGACGCTGGCGCGGGACTTGCCGACGCGGGCGGCGATTTCGTCCTGCTTGAGGGTGAACTCTTCCGCGAGACGGACGTAGCCGGCGGCTTCTTCCATGGGATTGAGGTCTTCGCGCTGGAGGTTCTCGATGAGCGCCATTTCCAAGACGTCACGGTCGGAAGCCTCACGCTCGATGACGGGCACCGTCGCGAGTCCGAGTTTCCGCGAGGCGCGCCAGCGGCGTTCGCCGGCGATGAGCTCGAACTTACCATCGACCGCCCTGACGATGAGTGGCTGGATAATGCCGTGCTGCCGAATCGACTCCATGAGGTCGTCCAACGGTGATTCGACGAAGACGGTTCGCGGTTGTAAAGGGCTGGGAACAACGAGGTCGAGAGGGACATCGCGAACACGTTTGAAGTCATCAGGAGCCGTCAAGACATCGAGTGCCGGCGGAGTCATACTTTTTTTAATGAGTGCTCCGAGTCCTTTTCCGAGTGCCTGTTTCGCCATGGGAAGGAGAGCATGAGGCAAAGCCGTGGAGAAATCCAAGCGGAATTAGGCGAGCTTGACGGAACTAGGAGCAGAAGCCATCTATAGCGGCGTGAAACCAACATTATTTATTTTTTCAATTGCCGCACTGGTGGTGGCAGGAAACTGGGCATCTGCCCAGGATGCGCCGCCACTGGCCCCGCTTCCGAAGATTCCTCAAGGGGAAGGCTCTCCTGTCGCTCCAATACCTGTGCTTAAACCTGCGACGCCAGCTGCCTCAGCCGCACCGGCAGGTGTGGTAGCTGCTGCAGTGAGCGCGGTGGCGGAACTGGGTGACGAGGTCGTGCTCGGCCGCTATCAGGTCGCGGTCGATCGGATGAATCCGCTTTGGAAAGAGCGGACCGCAAAACGCTTGGGTGGGATGAAAGAACTCGACAAGCAACTCGCCGGGGTGACTCGCCAAATGGTCCAGCAAGGAGTCAGCATGATTTCCTTCAAGCCCCAAGGGCAGCCGAGTTCTTACGAGGTCGGTCCAGGGAAGAAAGTGGAAATGGTCGCGGGTGAGGAAGTCGAGAGCCTAATTTTCACCAAGTGGCTGGTGCTTATTCCGACGGCGACGACGTTCCGGATCATTCGCCAGGGGGATCCGAAGCCGAAGATTATCGAGAGCATCGGATTCCAAGTGGCCGTGTCGGACAAGGACAAGAATCAGTGGACCTTCATCGATGGCTCTGGCTTGACGGTGAATGATCTGCGGATGCTGTATGCCACCTTGCCCCAAGATCTTGAATTTCCTCCTTTGGTAAAACGCGAAGCTCGTTAGTCTCCCGCCGATGGCAACGAAGAAGACCCCCCTTTCAGATCAAAAAGTGCTGCACCGCAAGCTTGTCGACTTGTGGAACCGTGGACAGAGTATCTACTGCGAAGTAAGTGGTTCAGAGATTCATGGACGGGGCGTGTATGCGACGACTTTCATTCCCAAGGAGACCAAAATCATCGAATATGTCGGTGAGTTGGTGGACAAGGATGAGAGCGGCAAACGCGGCGTTTCACAACATGCCAAGTCTCTGAAAACAGGTGATGCGGCAGTTTATATTTTCACGCTTTCCCGGAAGTATGACATCGATGGTAACGTGCCATGGAATACTGCGCGGTTGATCAACCATTCCTGCGCGCCTAACTGTGAAGCGTGGATCGAGGGACGAAAAATTTTTATTCACTCTCTCAAGGACATCAATCCTGGGGATGAGCTGACCTTCGACTACGGATTCGATGTCGATTGTTACGAAGATCATCCATGCCTTTGCGGCAAAGATGGTTGCGTCGGATACATCGTCGGTCGCAGTCAGTGGGCTGAGTTAGAAGCCCGTTTAAAGGTGAAAAAGTGAGCTGTTATTTCGGTTTTTGACGAAGTTGTTCGAGGCACGCGAGCGGTTTTTCCGGGGCTTGCTTGGATTCTGTTTGGGCGACGGCGGCGTCGAGGTGATTCTCCAAGCATTCGTGGCGCACGTGTAGAATCGAGTTTCCCACGAAAACCAACAGCGCGACGATGGCACCAACCACAGTCGCCCAGTTGCGGAGTTCATCGCTATTGAAATTACTCATCGTTGACTGAGGCTACCGAGGCACGGTAGCGCGGTGCAAGCCCGTGCTCGGATTTTTCGGGGCCGTGTAGCTTCTCGTCTTTCCTTCCGCGATCTTGATCAATCGTGGAAATCTTCGCTAACCCGCAGGGTTCCTCCGTTAGAGCCTGCGGGGTAAGGCCGCCACTAACCCAATTCGACGGATTTCTCACACTTCCTACCTTGACCGCTACCGCTCGGCGTGAATAAGTTTAAGCGTCTGAATTAAGGCATTTAACGTTTCCTTTTCACAAACCAATATCAACCACCACAACATGAGCACACTTGTCGTCATCGGATACAATGAACTTCACAAGGCGGAGGAAGTCCGCCTCACTTTGGTCAAACTGCAGAAAGACTATCTAATCGACATGGAAGACGCCGTTGCCGCCGTGAAGGATGCGAAGGGCAAGATCAAACTCCACCAGGCCGTCAACCTCACCGCCACCGGAGCCATCAGTGGTGGCTTTTGGGGTTCCCTCATCGGTTTGATCTTCCTCAATCCGCTGCTAGGTCTCGCTGCGGGGGCCGCTGCGGGCGCTGTCTCAGGCACCTTGAGCGATGTGGGAATCAACGATAATTTCATGAAGGAACTGGCGGCCACCATGACACCGAACAGTTCCGCGTTGTTCGTGCTCGTCCGCAGTTCCACACCCGACAAAGTCCTTGAGGAAGTGACAGGCACCGGCGGCACTGTCCTCAAGACTTCCCTGTCCCATGAGGATGAGGTCAAGCTCCAAGCTGCACTCGACGCGACCAAGGCGTAATCGAATCAAAGCCTCCGGTATTAGCCGGAGCGCAATCAAACAAGAGGAGGCGGAGTGAGCGGATGCTCAATGAAGTCCTCCGCCTCCTAGTTAGGTTATTCTCGGGTTAGACCGGATACCGCAGGATCGCGGCAAGCCCGGTCGTGCCTTTCAGATCGGCTGCGCGGACTGCTAACACTTTCGCCCCAGTGAGTAGTGCGCGCCTAGCAATTTCATCAATGACTCCGTAGTTTGAGGCATTTTCGCTGTTGGCGAACGTGACTGCACCACTTTCTTCATCCACGGTTCCGGGCAGGTTGGAATCGATATCGACCAGCAAGGTGGCCACAGCGCCATGAGTGGCGGCGCGCGCCGCTTGCGCGACGTCGGTCGTCGCCCGACCGCTGTTCTCACGGGCCGCATACAATTCGTGGATGGCTGCGATTTCTTCCGCGTGAAGTTGGTCCAAAAGCTCGCGGGCCACCGCAGCGACCTCGATGTCGCTCATATCGCCGGGCGTGGAGATGCCGAACGAAGCGAGGTGCGGGTAGCTGTTTACGGAGCGATAGATCGCATTCAGCGTCGGATCCGCAGCTAGGAAGAGCGGGACGTCTTGTCCGGCCAGCACGCCGCGCAGCGAGCGGTCCACCGCACGGCAGAACTCGGCACGCATGCCACGTTGACCTGAGGCGGAGTCAGAGCGGCGGCTTTCCGTGCGCACACCCAAAGAGGAGAGTCCCAATGCCTCAGCGGCACTTTTCGCAAGTCCGGGCACATCCACATTAACCAGCGGTTGATCCGACGAAACTTCGATCAGACGAACGCAACCTTCTGCAAGCGCGAGCACATAGGCCACGTTCGGGAAGGTCACCGACCTCAGAAGTGGTTTCAAATGGAACCGATCCGCGACTTCAGCCATCGGACTGAGCGAGTTGGGAAGGCGGTAGGTTCTGATACTGGTAGGCGTCGCAAAAATTGCCAAACTGTGCGCTTGGAAGCGCCAGAAACTCTCGTCTTCCACTAAATCTTCAAAGTAATCTTCGATTGCTGCCACCTCCCGTTTGTCGTGGCCAACCTCGCCGAGTTGCGCGACGGCTTCCTTTGCTAGGTTTTTCAAAACCGTCCGATCCCCGGAACCAAGTTCGTCTACGCGATCAACCTGAGCGTTTGCAATGGAAATGGTAAGTGCGTCGAACCTGTATGATGTGCCGATTGGTGTGCTTTACGCTGTCGGATTAGCTGAAACAGGGCACCGTGGAAGTTTAGAGCCATACGCACTAAATATTGCTGGCAGAAGTATTTTTCCGAGAACGTTTGAATTATCTAAAGCACAAGTTATGGAATCTCGATTAAAAAGTGC
>JANPAU010000231.1:0-9127 GCA_031430055.1 Akkermansiaceae bacterium
GCAGGTCTGTAATTTTGCAAGCGCCCGCCCGGAAGATTCCGGGATCGTCTATTGCCAATCCCGCAAAGCCACTGAAACCCTCGCTGCCACGCTACGGACTCAAGGATTTTCCGCCGTCGCCTATCACGCCGGCCTCGATCAGGCGGAGCGGGCGAAAAATCAAGACGCCTTCCTCCGCGACGAGGCAAAAATCGTCTGCGCCACCGTCGCCTTTGGCATGGGCATCAATAAACCGAACGTGCGCTACGTCATCCACGCAGATCTGCCGAAAAACATCGAGGGCTACTATCAGGAAACCGGCCGCGCCGGTCGCGATGGCCTACCCGCCGATTGCCTGCTGCTCTTCTCCCGTGGCGATGTGACGAAATACCTGAAATTTCTCGACGAGATTCCCGACGAACAAGCGCGCAATGTTGCCCATCAGCAGCTCGACCAGATGACGCACTTCGCCGAAAATGACGCCTGCCGCCGAGTCGGCCTGATGGGCTACTTCGGCGAAATCTGGTCTCAAGAAAATTGCGGCGCATGCGACCACTGCCTCCACCCTCGCGAAAAATGGGACGCCACCATCGATGTCCAGAAGCTGCTCAGTTGTGTCCTGCGCATCCGCCAAGCCGGCAGCTTCAGCGTCGGTCTCAACCACGTTTCCGAGGTGCTCACCGGCGGCCTCTCCGAGAAAATCCAACGCTGGAAACATGACCAAATCACCACCCACGGCATTGGCAAAGACCAGCCGCGCCCGTATTGGGTCGATCTCGGGCGACAGCTCCTCCGCGCTGGCCTGCTTGCCGCGAGCACGGATCAATTTCCCACCGTCAGCGTCAGCCAGCAGGGCATCGACGCACTCAAGAAGCGTGAAACCATCATGCTCACCCGCGCCCTCAGTACCCCACGCGCGAAGACTGTCCGCACCGGCGACATTCCCTGCGATCCCGGCCTTTTTGAGCAACTGCGGATACTACGCAAAGAATTGGCGGACGCCCGAAATGTGCCTTCTTATGTGGTTTTCTCCGATGTCACGCTGCGCCATTTCAGCCGCGACTATCCGCAGGACAACGCTGCGCTGCTGCGCATCCCCGGCGTCGGTGAGAAAAAGCTCGATGACTATGGCAAGGCGTTTCTCGGCGCGATCCACGGCTGGCTATCAGAAAACCCGCAGCAGGATTTTGCTCCGCTCGAGGCAGTTTTCGCTCCCCCTCCCCGCCCGGCCGCAGGCATCACCATCGGCACTGCGGCAGTGACCTTGGAATTCTTCAAAAACGGCCTATCCGTTGCGGAAATCGCCACCACCCGTGGACTTGCCGAGTCCACCATCGAGAGCCACCTCGGCCAAGCCATCGAAAATGGTGCCCAGCTCGACCCGCGCGGACTCTACACCGCTGACGAAGAAAAACAAATGAGAGCAGCACTTGAAGGGTACGACGAAATCGCCCTGAAGCCCGTTTTCGAGCAACTCGAAGGCCGCATCAGCTACGGAAAACTCCGCCTCTACCGGGCGCAAAATCCACAGCCAGCAATCAAATAAGGAATGCGGACATTCCTGTCCGCACAACCAAGGAATCGCAAATAAGTAACTTTCCCGCCTCCTCCCTCATTTCCCCAGCCTTGCATGAAAAAGTCGTAACCTCTAAATAAGGGGCGAATGCAGGGCGACTCTCTCAAATCCCAACGAAAATCCACCTGGTCACACACCCTCGTGCGGGTTTTCCTGATCAGTGCGGGCTGTGTAGCCATTCTGCTTCCAGCTTGGATTCCCGACCGCTCATCCGCGCAACTTGAGCGCGGGACGGTGGAGATCCTGCAAGCCATGTTGCTGGCCGCCGCCGCCGCAGTTCTGCTCGGCTCATCCGCCCACGCCGGGCCGAATCGCCCGGTCTGTCGGGTGTTGGCGCTCGGTTGTCTCGCGGCTTTCGTCGGTGAGATGGATGACTTGATCACCGACGTCATGGGCCGTCAATTCCCGGAAGCGTGGTTCGTGGCAGTGCTGCTTCTGGTGGCACTCATCACCATCCTCCGCCACCGGAAGGTCATGCTGCACTTTTTCTCGACCTTGGGAAATCACGCGGGCTCGGGTCTCATCGGTGCCGCCCTCCTCATTCTTTACGTATTCAATCATGTCATCGGCAGCTCGAAGTTTTGGAAAGCTACCCTCGGAGCAGCCACGTTCTCGCCAGAAGTGCCGAGGGTGTGTAAAAGCTACCTAGAACTGCTCGCGTGTTACTTGATTTTCATCGGCGCACTCGGGTTATCGATCACCCTGGCAAGGCGCAAACAGCTTTTCTAACTTCTCCGCCATGTTTCACATCGTCCTCATCGATCCCGAGATCCCCCACAATGCCGGAGCCGCCGGTCGCCTTGCACTGGCCACCGACTCCGAGCTCCACCTCGTCGAGCCGTTAGGTTTTTCCTTGGAAGACAAACACGTCCGCCGCACCGGCCTCGACTACTGGCAGGATGTAAAACTCCACGTTTGGAGAAATTTCGACGAGCTGCGTGCTTCAGCCGAAGCGAGCGCACAGTTCTGGTTCCTCAGCACCAAGGCGAGTTGCTCACCATGGCAAGCAAAGTTCCAACCCGGCGACTACCTCGTCTTCGGTCGTGAAACCCGCGGCCTGCCAGAAAACCTCATCGCGGCCGCCGGCGAACACGCCTTGCGCATTCCCATGGTTCCCGGCAGCACCCGAAGCCTCAATCTATCCACCGCCGTCGCCATCGTCCTCTACGAAGCCGCACGACAACAAGATCCGGCGTGGTGATGCGAGGAAAGATCAGGACGACAAATTGCCGTTGTTCGAATCGATTAATTGTTTAGCGTCCTTCGTTCCTTAGCGTTCGCCTTGATTTCAACATGTCCACCCTTCAGGAAACCATCCACCAAATGGGCCAACAGGCCCGCGCTGCGGCTTATAAGCTCGCTCAACTCTCGAGTGATGAAAAGAACACGATTCTTCGTGCAATGGCCTCCGCGATCCGCAACCGAGCGCCGGAATTGATCGAGGCAAACGCCATGGACCTCACGGCGAGTCGGGAAAAGGGGCTCTCTAGCGCGATGCTCGACCGACTGATGCTGGATGAGAAACGGATCGAGGCGATGGCTGCCAGCATTGAGCAAGTGGCCACGCTGCCCGATCCCGTCGGCCAAGTGCTCGATTCCTGGGAGCGCCCGAATGGCATCCGTATCGAGCAAGTCCGAGTACCCATCGGGACAATCGGCATCATTTACGAAAGCCGACCTAACGTCACTGCCGACGCTGCCGTCCTGTGTTTCAAAACCGGTAACGCCACCATCCTCCGCGGCGGCAGCGAAGCCATCCACTCGAACCGCGCCATCGCTGCGGCTCTAGCCGAAGCTGGCGCTCCCGATCATGCAATCCAGCTCATCCCCTTCACGGACCGAGCGAGCGTCGCCGTACTCGCTGGGATGGACAAGTGGCTCGACCTCATCATCCCCCGTGGCGGCAAGGGGCTCATCGAAACGGTCGTCTCGCTCGCCCGCATGCCGGTCATCAAACACTACGACGGCATCTGCCACCTCTTCGCTGACAAGGATGTGGATCAGGAAATGGCCGTCTCTCTAACGGTAAACTCCAAGACCCACAAATGCGGCGTCTGCAATGCCCTAGAAACCTTGCTCGTTCATCAGGAAATCGCCGCCGAGTTTCTTCCGAAAGTCGCCACCGCCCTTCTTGCAAAAAACGTGGAGCTTCGTGGCTGTGAGAAGACCCGCATCATTCTAGCAGACATCATTCCCACCACCGAGGATGACTGGAGCACCGAATACCTCGACCTCATTTTATCGATCAAAATCGTCGATTCGCTCGAAGACGCCGTTTCCCACATCAACCAATACGGTTCACACCACACCGACGTCATCGTCACCCGTGACGGCGCTACGGCAGAGCGTTTCCTGCGCGAAGTGGATTCCGCCTGCGTCTTCCACAACGTTTCTACCCGCTTCGCCGATGGCGGCGAGTTCGGCTTCGGCGCGGAAATCGGCATCTCCACCGACAAGCTCCACGCCCGGGGGCCGATGGGTCTGCGTGAACTCACGAGTTATCAATACCGGGTGAGAGGCGACGGGCAGGTGAAATCCTAACCGTCCGAGCCAAGTCGCTGACGCGGGAGTTCGGCGCTCTGCCATTTGCAACGATTCGCGGACGCTTGTCATCGCTTGCCGCGTTTTCAAACAACGTTTACTTTCGCCTGTTTCGACTCGGCGTGATTGATCAGTTCCCGGGCAATCACGCCATGGTTCATAAGAATGTCGGCGACCTGCTTGAGGCGGTGTGCTTCCCCTTTGTGTTCTTCTCTCACCCGAAAACGGTCAAAGTTATGATCAAGCCAACCGCGAAGCCGGCGAAGAAAGATAGCAATCACGACAGCGAGGACTGCGAGATGTTCTGTAAAAGCATGGAATGCCATTTTCCCCCCGCAATTCCATCCAGGGAGTGAGTGAGTGAGTGAGTGAGTTCCTTGCCGAGGATCGCATCGATTGCTTTTTTGTCTGAGAGCATCCTGCCGAGTCTCAAAATAGGTGGCAATGGGCTTGTTTCGCGGTGGCCCGGGCTTTTGACTTCTACGACGGCCTGACTGTTAATCCCTCAGCCTCCGCAGCCTTTCTCTGACGCTCGTCGAAACTGAGAAAGAGATCAGCTCCGAGAATCAACGCTGCGGCGACGTGCATCAGGTCGAGGCTGCGGGTGCCTAGCGTGGCGCTGTGGCGTTCCGCCAGTTCGATGGCTTTCGGATAAAGTGCGGTGGCGGGAACCGGAAGGATGGCAAAAACACCTTTCGCGAGATCCTCCGCGAATAGCTGCTTCTTGAGGATCGCGGCGGAAATGTCGATTTCACCGCGGAAGATGGAAAGCTGGAAAGCGTTGTGCAGTTCCAGTTCGCCAAGAGGCGAGAGCCATACGGTCTCCTGCAAGCGACTCATCGCCGCCGCTGCCGCAGGGCTGGTGTTTTCCGCCTTGTAAAGTGAGACGACGAAGCCCGTGTCGGCGTATACATTCATCGATCACTGCGGTCGTAGTCCACTACCGACCGGCCTGAACCGATGGCTTCATTCGGGAATCGTTCCTTCATTCGGGTGAGGAAGTCAGGCATTGTCATCAGTGCGCCATTTTCCTGCGGAATGGGAGCCAGTCTTGCGAAAGGCTTGCCGGACCGGGTGATTTCCACGCATTCGCCTTCCTCGATCCATTTCGCCACGACTGGAAAGGAATTGCGTAAGTCACGAATGGTCGCTGTTTTCATCGTGAGACAACAATGTCTCACGCTATTCGATTTGTCAAAGGACAAGCACCACAAGCACCACAAGCACCACGAGCAAACCTAACCGCAGGCCGCCAATCTTGGGATTGAGGCGAGTAGGCGCTTGGTGTAGTCCGCCTGCGGCTCGTGGAAGACCTTCCCCGCCGGGCCAGACTCGACGATTTTTCCCTTATGCATCACGGCGATGCGGTCCGCGATGTAGTGGACGACGCCGAGGTCGTGAGAGATGAAAATCATCGTGAGTCCGAGATCTTTCTGGAGGGATTTAATAAGATTGAGGATCTGCGATTGGATCGAGACATCAAGCGCGGACACCGGTTCGTCGGCAAGGATGAGTTTAGGTTCCGGAGCAAGGGCGCGGGCGATGGCGATGCGCTGGCGCTGACCACCGGAGAACTCGTGTGGGTATTTCTGCATGACTTTCGCATCGAGGCCGACGGTGGCCATGAGCGATTCCACGCGTCCGAAGAGTGCGTCGCCTTTGAGCTTGGGATGACGTTGCCGGACCGCTTCCGCGAGGGTGGAAAAGATGGTCATCCGCGGATTCAGCGAGGCGTAAGGGTCTTGGAAGACCATTTGAAAATCCAGCCGCCGCTTGCGGACTGCGGACGGGGTGAGCTTGGAAAGGTCTTCGCCGTCGATGATGACCGAGCCCAATGTAGGCGGGATTAACTGCATGATCGTTCGGGAAAGCGTGGATTTTCCGCAGCCGGATTCGCCGACGAGGCCGAGAATTTCACCTTTCTCTAGACTCAGGCTCACCCCGTCCACAGCCCGGACGATGTGTTTGCCCGACGAGAAGATCGATCCCGTGCGCTGGGTGAAATGAGTGTGAAGATTCGTAATTTCCAAATAAGACACGCCACTGAAAGTGCAGAGAATCGCACGAATCGCACGCTAAATTTTGCTGATAAATTCCTCGTCATGAAATCCTCTTGCCATCACAGGGTAAGGTCAGTAACCACTCGCCCCCACCGTTGAGAAGTGCGGATCTTTGATTTTCAGTTTATGAAGTTGGCTAAATTGCTCACCGCGGACCAGATCATCCTTGATATCAAGGCGGTGGAGCACTGGCCTTCCATCGTCGAGCTGGTCAAGCACCTGGTGGAGACCGGGCAGCTTCCGACGACCGAGCACGCTGAAATGCTTGAGGCATTCCGGATTCGCGAGGAATCGGTAAGTACGGGAATCGGCTCGGGTGTGGCCATCCCCCATGCGTTTTCCGACCATCTGAGCCATGTGATCGCGGTCTTCGGCCGGTCGCGGGTGGGTATTGATTTCGAGGCGCTCGACAATGCGCCGGTGCATTTCATCGTGCTCTTTATCGTCCCGCGAAAGAACTACCATCTGCACCTTCAGACCTTGGCGGCCATCGCCAAAATGTTCACCAACTCCGAGGTTCTCCGCCAACTTGCTGCTGCCGAGAATAAGGAGGAAATCCTTGCGATTTTCGACTCCCGACCGGCCCGTGTGGGCGCTTGATCCGGATTCCAATTCAATTTTATGACACTTCTTCAGGAACTTGAATCCCGCCTCGCTGTGGCATTGACCGCCACTTTGGGCGAACCGACGACTGCTGCCGTCACGTCTGCGGCGGATCTGCGTTTCGGCGATTATCAATCGAACGCGGCGATGGTGCTGGCCAAGCAACAGAAAACGAACCCGCGTATCCTGGCACAGCAGATCATCGATCAGCTGGAGCTTGCCGACTTGGCAACCGCCGACATCGCGGGGCCGGGTTTCATCAACTTCCGCATTCTTCCCGAGGCTTATGCAGCGCGAGCGGCAGCCCTAATCCGTGATGAACGGCTTGGCGTGCCTGCCACCGGGGTGGGCAAGACGGTGGTGGTGGATTTCTCTGCGCCGAACGTCGCCAAGCCGATGCACGTCGGTCACATCCGCTCGACGATCATCGGGGACTCACTGGCGCGGATCGCGCGGTTTCTCGGCTTTAAAGTCATCGCGGACAACCACATCGGCGACTGGGGGACCCAATTCGGGATGATCATTTACGGCTGGAATCATTTCCTCGACGAGGCCGCACTGGCAGCGGATCCGATCGCGGAACTGGTGCGAGTTTACCGCAAGGTGAATGCCATGAAAGAAGAGCCCGGCGTGCTGGATGCCTGCAAGGCGGAACTGGTGAAGCTGCAAGCGGGCGACGCAGAAAACCTAGCAATCTGGCAGAAATGCATCGAGGTCTCGAAGCACGGACTTCAAAAAATTTACGACCGGCTCGATGTGAAATTCGATTTCTGGCATGGCGAGAGTCACTACAACGACCGCCTCGCCGGCCTCGTCGATGAGTTCCTGGAAAAAGGCCTCGCCCGCGAAAGCAATGGCGCGGTGTGCATTTTTTCCGATGGCTCCAAGCCGCTCGAACAAGACCCTTTCAAGGTCCACAAAGAAGAAGGCTGGACCGACAATCCGGCGATCATTCGCAAGGCGGACGGTGGATTTCTCTACGCCACCACCGATCTGGCGACGATCCAGTTTCGCATCGACGAGTGGCAGGCCGACCACGTCTGGTATGTCGTCGGCGTGCCACAGCAACTCCATTTCCGCCAGCTTTTCGACGCGGCGGCAAGGTGGGGCAAGACCGGAGATTTCCAGCACATCGAGTTCGGCTCAATCCTTGGCGACGACCGGAAATTAATGCGAACCCGCACCGGCGAAAACGTCGGCTTGGTCGAAGTGCTCGAAGAAGCGGTCGAGCGCGCCGCAAAAGCGATCGCCGAGAAGAACCCGGATTTGCAAGGCGAGGAAGCCGTGAAAATCTCGGAAATCGTCGGCATCGGCGCAGTGAAATTCGCCGAGCTCTCGCAAGGCCGACTCACTGACTACGTCTTTTCATGGGACCGGATGCTCGCGCTTCAAGGCGACACCGCACCGTATCTGCAATACTCGCACGTCCGCATCCGCTCGATTTTCCGCAAGCTCGACGCGCCGTTCGACCCCACCGGCGTGGAAATTCACCTCAACGAACCGGCGGAAATCCACTTGGTGCGACTGCTCGTACGTTTTGGTGAGGTTCTACCGACCATCCTCGAAGATTTCCGGCCAAATCTCCTAGCCAACTATGTGCTGGAGCTCGCCCGCGCCTTTCACTCGTTTTTCGAAGCCTGCCCGGTGCTCAAGGCGGAAGAACCCACACGCTCCAGCCGTCTCGCACTGTGTGACCTGACTTCGCGCACGCTGAAGCAAGGACTCAATCTGCTCGGCATCGGTGTGCCCGAGCGGATGTGACCGTGATGGTCTCACTGAGAGAGGCGGCTGCGCTTTGCACAAATGCTCTGAACGACTGGGGCATTGAGCGAGGTGCTTGCCTCCAGAAAACCCATGAGGACTTTACGGCGTTTACCAAGGGCTTCACTTTACCGATCATGCCCATTCGTTAAGATGTCACGATGGCTCGATTGATTTAGACCGAGCCTGCTCTCGAAAATCTGGGACAGCTTGCGGATTACATCGACCTCGATGATCCCGCAACGGCCAAGCGGTTGGTCCGGAAGGTCTTCGCCAAAGTCGAGCTTCTGCAGAATTTTCCCGAAATAGGTCCGATTTCGCATGATCTTCCTGATTCAAGATACCGCCACCTGGTGGTTAGACCGCTCCGAATCTTCTACCGGATTCAGGATGACACAGCCTTTATCGTTTACGTAGTGAGAACCGAACGACAGCTCAAGGCTTCCGACCTCGAAGAACACGACCCAGCAACTCCCGTCACTCACATCGCTCCAATTACCAATTTCTCCTCATTCCCTCCCCTCAACCCCGCGATATCTGCTAGGGCATGTCAACCGCCGGTGCCCGGTTCGGCTTCACCGGATATACGCACTTGCCACCCAGAAAA
>JANPAU010000232.1:0-26429 GCA_031430055.1 Akkermansiaceae bacterium
TCTAGCACCCGCCGTGGTGATCTCAATGTCACCGTGCAAGTCGAAGTCCCCACCAAGCTCAACAGCGACCAACAGGAAAAACTTCGCGCCTTCTCCGAATCCATCGGTGATCATAATTCCCCGATGCAGGAAGGCTTCTTCAAAAAGGCCAAACGGTTCTTTGACTTGTAAGCATCAAGATTCCAGAAACAAGAATCCAGACGAAGAACGCAGCTCTTCTTCTTGATTCTGGTCTCTGACATCTCAATCACCCATGGCCAGATTTCACCTCCCACCCGAAGCATGGCAAGAAGGCCCCGCCCTCACCGGTGATGAAGCCCGCCATCTCTCGCAAGTCCTCCGGATGAAGCCCGGCGACTCGGTCATCGTCTTCGATGGTCACGGCCGCCGTGCATCTGCAGAAATTCTCGCCGTTTCCCGAGACCGCGTGCCCCTGAAATTGGGCGAAACCCTGCCATCCCGAGCACCGCTGCCCGCCATCACGCTGGCTCAAGCCATTCCCAAGGGAAAAAACATGGACTTGATCGTCCAGAAATCCGTCGAGCTCGGCATCGCCGCCATCCAGCCGCTCGTCACCCGCTACACCATCGTCCAGCCTGGCGATGGCAAATCCGAAAAATGGCGGCGCAACGCCCTCGAAGCCTGCAAACAATGCGGCCAAGACACGCTGCCGGAAATTGCCGAGCCACTCACTTTCGAGCGCTGGCTCTCGACCCAAGCCGCAGCGCCGGGCCTGAAACTCATCGCCTCGCTCGCGCCCGGAGCCCGCCCGCTGCGCACGGTCTTGCGCGAAAATCCAGCCACCACCGCCGCTACTTTGCTCGTCGGTCCGGAAGGCGATTTCTCTGCCGAGGAAACTACCGCCGCCCTCGCCGCCGGATTTATACCAATCTCGCTCGGCTCCATCGTCCTGAGAGTCGAGACCGCCACGTTATATTGCCTCTCGGCGCTGCGCTACGAGTTCGACCAAAGCTGAGTGATTTCAATTTCTGTCGCGGGCTGAGCCAAGGTGGATTCCTTCACCGAATGGCCAGATTGCTCAGGCAACACCGCCGACTGGATCGCCAATTCTTGGCAATCCATTTTGCAATTTACTCATCACCTAGTTCGTGCAGGCTTCTGATTAAGTTTGATTAGCACAAAAGCCGAATCATCTACCCAACATACATCATCAAAAATCATCATGAGAAAATACACCGCTGAGTTTATCGGGACATTTTGGCTTGTTCTTGGAGGTTGCGGCAGCGCCGTGCTGGCCGCGGCATTCCCAGAAGTCGGCATCGGCCTACTCGGAGTCTCCCTTGCCTTTGGTCTTACCGTGTTGACGATGGCTTTCGCAATTGGCCACATTT
Organism: Akkermansiaceae bacterium; assembly: GCA_031430055.1. Taxonomy (GTDB): domain Bacteria; phylum Verrucomicrobiota; class Verrucomicrobiia; order Verrucomicrobiales; family Akkermansiaceae; genus Luteolibacter. Next base: position 1,353 of record JANPAU010000232.1, read on the forward strand.
CAGGCTGCCACTTGAATCCAGCCGTGTCGGTCGGATTATGTGTCGGCGGACGTTTCCCCTCCAGCGAGCTTCCCGGCTATATCATCTCACAGGTGCTCGGCGGAGTCGCCGGAGCGGCGGTGCTCTATCTGATTGCAAGTGGGAAATCCGGCTTCGACGCCCACGCCGGCTTCGCTTTAAACGGTTTCGACAAGGGCTCCCCTGGCGGCTACTCGCTCGTCTCCGCTTTGGTCACGGAAATTGTGATGACCATGATGTTCATCTTCATCATCCTAGGTGCTACTGACAAACGTGCTCCCAAAGGTCTCGCGCCAGTCGCCATCGGCCTTGGTCTCACTTTGATTCACTTGATCAGCATTCCCGTAACGAACACCTCCGTGAATCCAGCGCGCAGCACCGGTGTCGCTTTGTTCGGCGGCGGCTTGGCGATTTCCCAACTCTGGCTCTTCTGGGTCGCGCCGATCCTTGGTGCCGTCATCGGCGCGGTGATCTACGGATTCGTCGGCAAGGAAGAGGAAGGTAAACGCTGACTTTCGGATCACACCAGCCAGCCCGTTTAGATAACTTCTGTTCCTCTTTATCGAGGCTTCCCATGCGGATTTGAAATGGCATCGGGAAGCTCGACTTTTCTGATAGAACGACAGCTCAATAGGCGGAGAGACTCTGCCCTTTTTCAAACTGGCGACGGAACGGTTAAGCATTTTCAGCGTCCTGGCAGGAAGAGTATCTGGTGGGACGAGCACCCGCAGTTCCAGCAGCAACAACTCCATTGAAACTCCGTCACTCTATAGACCATTCATAGACAACAATCGATCAACCTGTTTTGCGCTTGGTGCTGGCTGGAAGTGAAGTCTTTGATTTAAACCCAACCTATAATAAATCGATGAAAACCAAATCCTCAGCCAATTTCCCCGTCAGTGCCGCCAGTCCGTCCGGGATGCGCGTCGAGCTGAACTCCAACGGCTCTGTCCGGCGGATGGATTGCGGAGATACCATGCTCAACGTGTTTCTCGGGAATGAAGCTGAGGGTAGCCCCGTGAACATCTATCTGCGTCGTCTTGGAAAAACCGTAGAGTCTATTCCCCTGCTAGGTCCCGGTAGCCCGGCGATTTTCGAAACGAACGAGCGCGGCATGATCGCCTCTGGAAAATGGGGAGCCATTACTTTCCAGCTACGTCTCGTGTTGGCAGAGTCCGCCAAGGCGTGGTTCTGGCATGTTGAGTTAGAAAATAGCGGAAATGATGCGGTAACTTGCGATCTCATTCTCACTCAGGATCTCGCCCTCGCGCACTACGGAGCCGTGCGGCTCAATGAATACTATGTCAGCCAGTATGTAGATCACGCGCCGCTCCAACACGTAAAAACTGGCGTGGCTGTGGCATCCCGCCAAAACCAGTCGATGGGCGGGCATTGCCCTTGGACGATCATCGGCTCACTCGGGAAGGCCGTTTCGTATTCGACAGATGCCTTGCAATTCCACGGTCTCTCCACCCGTGCAGGAGATGCGCCGATTGCCTTGAAGAGCGGTCTCGCAGGAGAACGACTGCAGCACGAGCACTCGATGGTCGCTATCCAAGATCAATCCGTATTGTTAGATCCCGGTGCTAAATCACAGCGTGGTTTCTTCGGGTGGTTCGAAGCAGACAAACCCACGGCCACGTCTGATGCGGATGTCACCTGGATCGATACCGCACTGTCCCTGCCGGAAGCGAAGTGTCAGTCATGGTCACTTGAAGTTACCGGCCTCTCCGCAGCGCCAAGTCTGTTTTCATCCGCGTCACTTTTAAATACGGAGGAGCTCGAGGAAGTAGAGATGAACGCGATTTTCGGGACCGCCCAACGTCATGTGGAACGCGCCGGTGAGAAAATTCTATCATATTTCACAGAGAAGAGCACTCATGTGGTTCTCAAGGCAAAGGAGCTCAAAGTGCTCCGTCCACATGGCCACATCCTTCGCTCGGGTGGCTCGCTCACGCCTGATGAGTCCGCCCTAACATCCACCGCGTGGATGGGCGGAGTGTTTCATTCGATGGTGACTCAGGGTCATGTCAGCATTAACCGATTCCTCTCCACATGTCACAGCTATCTCGGACTCTTTCGCAGTCATGGGCAGCGAGTTTTTATTGAAATCGATGGTGCATGGCAGTTGTTGGGGATACCCTCGGCGTTTGAAATGAGTGCGGCTTCATGTCGTTGGATTTACAAACATCGGGGAGGTCTGGTTGAGGTGGTCTCTTCCGCACCAAGTAATGTCCATGAGCTCCGCTTGTCTTTGTCGGTGCTTGTAGGAGAATCTACCCGATTTTTGATTTCCCATCATGTCGCTATCAATGGCGACGATGGAAGCGCCTCCGTGCCGGTGATTTATGAAATGACTGGGACAAGGGTAGTCGTGCGAGCGATTCCGAATAGCGACGTGGGTTGCCGCTTTCCTCAAGGTGGATTTGTCATCGAGCCAAGTTCTAACACTCTGATCGATCAAGTTGGTGGGGACGAATTGCTCTTCGCGGATGGTGCCTCACGCAAACAACCGTTCCTTTGTTTTGTGACTTCGCCCACCACGGCAGCAAGTCTCGTGATTCGCGGGCAGCTTGTGGACTGTGCCGTCGAGCAGATCGATGGGTTTTGGGATTCTATCACCTCCGGCTTGCGAGTCTCTGCGCCCCAAGCAAGCCCGCTGGCTCCGGCGGCAGAGCGGGCAGGGGAAATTTTTCCGTGGTTTATTCACAACGCGCTAGTCCACTACTTGTCTCCACGCGGACTAGAGCAATATTCCGGTGGTGGCTGGGGCACCCGCGATGTCTGTCAGGGGCCGGTGGAACTACTGCTCGCACTTGGCCGCTTCGAGCCGATGCGGGATTTGTTATGTCAAGTTTTCCGCCAACAAAATGCGGATGGTGATTGGCCGCAGTGGTTCATGTTCTTCGAGCGTGAGCGCAATATTCGCCCGGGAGATTCTCATGGAGATATCGTCTATTGGCCTCTGCTTGCTCTCGCCCAATACCTATCAGCCACCGGTGACTCAAGCATCTTGGATGAAGTTTTACCCTTTTTCCATCCAGAGGGAGATGCCAAAGCGGAAAGTGTAAGCATTCGAGAACACGTGGAATGCGCTTTGAAATTGATCGGAAACCGAGTGATCACTGGCACCGTTTTGGCGGCATACGGTCACGGCGACTGGAACGACTCCTTGCAGCCCGCCAAGCCCGATATGCGCGAACGGCTGTGCAGTTCGTGGACCGTGACGCTGAACTATCAAACATTCATTGCTCTCGCCGCGGCGTTCAAAACCGTCGGAATCACTGAACGCGCGGCAGAACTCAAAACTATAGCCGCGAGTATCCTTGAAGAGTTCCAGCGCGTGCTCATCATCGATGGCGTGATCGCAGGCTTGGCCTATTTTCGAGAGAACGGAAACATCGAGTATCTGCTCCACCCACAGGATAAGACGACTGGCCTGTCGTATAGTCTGCTGCCAATGATCCACGCAATTATCAATGATATGCTTACTCCGGCACAGGCTGAGGTCCACCTTGGATTAATCCGGGCGCATTTACTCGGGCCCGATGGAGCTCGCCTGTTTGATCGTCCGATGGCGTATCACGGTGGTCTGCAAACCAATTTTCAACGTGCGGAAAGCGCGAGCTACTTCGGACGAGAGATCGGCATCATGTATATGCACGCGCACATTCGCTACTGCGAGGCACTTGCTCACTACGGCGATGCAGAAGAGTTTTTCCATGCGCTTTCCCTCCTCAATCCGATCGCGATCCAAGAACTCGTCTCATCGGCGGGCTTGCGCCAAGCGAACTGTTATTACTCAAGTTCCGATGCGGCCTTCACGGATCGTTATGAAGCCTTCGACCATTACGAGCGGGTGAAAAATGGCGAGGTGACACTCGAAGGGGGATGGCGAGTCTATTCAAGCGGTGCAGGCATCGGCGTGCGCTTGATGATGCAGTGCTTCCTCGGCCTCCGCTGGGAATCCACTTCGCTCACGATTGATCCGGTCATCCCCGTAACGCTGACCGGGATGAAAGTCAGCCTCCGCCTTGGTGGCCACTTGGTTGAGGTGGTCTATCAAATTCATACCAGCGGACGAGGCGTATCCGCAGTCGATCTCAATGGCATAAAACTGGATTTTATCCGCGAGGAAAACCCCTACCGCCTTGGGGCAGTCCGCATCGAGATCGATGATTTCAAACGTCACCTGACCGGCGACGGTGATGTATTACTTGTATCAATGGCATGAAGCAGTTTGACTCCATTTAAGTCTGGCTTTAATGAGCGAAAACATTCCCAGCCGTGACCGATCACTTCCTCGGTTCGATTGCCATGTCCATCTCGTGGGCAATGGACTGAAGGGAGGTGGCTGCTGGCTCAAAATGAGCGGCTGGCACCGGATGATGGGCGGACTGATGGCGAAGATGGTGGCGATGCCGATTAGCTTCTTGCACGAAGACTTCGATGAGGTTTACGTGGCCCGCATTGTGGAGATGCTTCAAACTTCGTCCTTGGACTATGCTTTATTGTTAGCACAAGACGAGGTTTACCATGAGGACGGCAGCAAGCGGCGGTTTGGCTCGTTCCATGTGCCGAATGAGTATCTTTTTTCGATATGTGAAAGACATCCGGAGTTTCTCCCTGCCGTGTCCGTGCATCCTGCGCGGCGTGATGCCTTGGAGGAACTTGATCGTTGCTTGAAGCGTGGCGCGCGAGCGTTAAAGCTCCTACCGAATTGCCTGAATGTAAATTGTTCGCTGCCGCAGTATGACGTCTTTTGGGAGATGATGGCGGCGGCGGGGTTGCCGATGTTAGCGCATACCGGAGGTGAAATGACGGTGCCGGTCGCCAATGCGCTCTATCAAGATCCGGAGTATTTGCGGCGTCCACTTGAGATCGGAGTGAAAGTCATCGCGGCGCATGCTGCCAGTCGCAGTGCGATTTTCGACCGTGATTACTTTGATCACTTGGTGAAGATGATGGAGGAATTTCCTCAGCTTTATGCAGATACCAGTGCCTTGAACACCCCCTTCCGCAGCGCGGTGTTTGATAAAATCGTGAAGTGCGGTTTTCAAGATCGTTTCATCCACGGCAGTGACTACCCCGTGCCTGTTGGGGCTTGGTATACTCGGATGCGTGGCTTGATCGATGGCAAGTCCCGAGCGGAGGCCGCGAAGATTGAGAATTTGCTCGAGCGAGATTTTTTCCTGAAACAAGCTATTGGCTTTGATGGGAGCCACTTCACCCGGCTTGGTGAGATCCTCAGAAAAATCTAGTCATAGACTCCCCTAAATTGGAAACGATGTGGAAAAACGATTTACCCGAGGGCTTCGACCCGATGACGGTCAAAGAGCTGCGGCAAAGCTTGCGGCGAGGTAGCTTTGTCTATCCGTTTTTGGGGATTCAGTTGTTTGCCGTGATGGCGATGGCCTTGGAATTTCACGAGGGCCATGCTGCGGAGAGTTCGAGATTTACCGGAGTGCTAAATTTGTCGCTTTTGTGGACATCTGGCCCATTCTGGATGGTTGTGTCGGCGATTTGTATGATTCTGATGCCATTGACAGGTGTCGTTCTCATGGGGCAGGAGTTGGAAGAAGGAAATCACGAACTGCTTCTACTCACCAAGCTAAACCGCTGGAAGGTGGTCTTCGGAAAGTTCATCACCTTGTGGGGGCTTTGCGCGCTAACATTCATTTCCTTGCTGCCGTATGTGGTGGTGCGCTATATGGTGGGAGGCATCGAATGGTGGCATGAGGCGGCTTGTGCCGGGACAGTCCTCGGCGGCTCGGCGATGATCAGCGCGGGTGCCATCGGCGCTTCGGCCTTCAAGCAGATGGCTGCACGTCTAGGAGTTTTACTTCTCTATCTGATTTCGATGCTCTTGGGCTGCGGCATCCCTTTGTTTGCCGTCGGCGGAGTGAGTGGCGGGTGTGGCTGGCTCTATCATATTACGGCGTTTGCGGCGGTGATCGCTTTTTCGTTGGTCGGTCTGGCGTTGGCGCGATCACGCTTGCGGCTCTCGGTCATGGTGTTCGAGGTGAACCCAAGCTCGATGATCATCGGGCTGATGATTTTTGCCCCGTTTGTCCTCGGATTCGCCACAGCGATCACCGTGGGTTGGGGTGGGTTTCTTGGATTGATCGGGCTTGCCATCATCGCAGTCAGGATGGATGTCGCGCCTCAAGCTCCGAAATGGATGCCGCCGCCGGTTCCGGACCTACCGGTGGGTGAGGCTTAGGAAACTGCGCGTTTTGAGCGGGTGTTTCCTCTTTCCTTCACCATCCGACTCGTGGGTAGGAAAGGCGTGACGAGTGAGGCCTCGAAATCGAAGACCTCGGAGAAATCTTCTTTTTTATCCGAGTCTTGTTTCCCGAAAACTTGCTCCTCAATGAGATTGAACACCATGTCGCCAAGGTCTTGGCATTTTCGGATGCTCCACTCGGTCATCAAGGTGGATGCCATCGGTCCGAATTGTTCGAGGGCGAAATCCCGGCAGCCAGCCAGCAACTCAGGACCACTGACGTGACGCGCCTGGCCGCCATTGGACTCGGCGATGCGCTTCAGGGTGAAGTCGAGGGCATCCTTGAGGAAAAAATATGCATGCGGATCAAAACGTTTGTCGCGCTTCAGGATGGAAACGACGGATTGTTCAAATTGCACGGCTTGCATGAGGAAACGTATGCAGGAAATCCGTCGCCGTGTCAAAGTGCTTTGAGAAATCGACAGGCCAAGTGCGATGGACGAGGCTGACTTGCCCAATCGGAACGGGTGGGCTTTCGATCTTTACTTCATGAGTCGGTAGTTTTCTTATCACGGCGATGTTGAAATTTGGTGCATGGATCATCTTCCCGTGGTTGCTATGGCCGCTGCGTGCTCAAGATGCCCAAGTTCTTCCTGAGGAGATGCCGGTCGCTCCGCCAGTCGACACGATCACGCCGGTTCCGGCGCTGGATTTTCTCCCGGGGATGCCGGGAATGGCTCCAATGGCGACGCCCAAGAGTCTGAATATCAGCAATTACGGCGGAGGCACGATCGAAGGGGTCAAGGATGTCGGGGTGCGCTACAAGGGGCCCGGCATCAAGATCACAGGCGACAATGGGATGGAGGCGTTTTCCGACAGCGCGGTGGTGGACTTCAAGGCGCAGAGCGTGACTCTTGAGGGAAACGTCAGCATCTATCAGGGGAATATCCTGCAACGCGGAGAACGAGCGGTCTATTTTTATGAAAAGAAGACTCTGGATGCCAGCGGCCTGAGGGCATCACTGGACCCGATTCTGTTGGAGGCAGGAAAGTTTACCGCAGAAGAACGGGGTGGGACGAAGACGTTTGTCGGAGAGAATGCCGGGATTACCACCGATGATTCTCTAGATCCGGGCTATTGGTTGCGGGCGAAAAAAACCACCGTCTATCCAGGGGATAAGATCGTGTTCAACAATCTTCGGGTATTTGCCGGAGATACCCCGGTTTTCTGGCTGCCGTATCTGAGCCAGCCGCTTGATAGAGAGCTTGGTTATCATTTCGTGCCAGGTGCACGCTCAAGCTGGGGGCCTTTTTTACTCAATACCTATGGCATCATGCTGGGTGGTAAAATCAACCCGGAAACGGGTGAAAAAGAAGACGCATGGCTGCTCTCCCGCTGGCACTTTGATCTTCGGGCAAAGCGCGGAGTCGGCCTCGGAGTGGACTTTGTGGACAAGCGTGTGGAGAACACCACCGAGATCACGGGCCTGAGTTTCTACTATCTGAATGACCTCGATCCTGAGACGACTACCACCGGAGTGCCACGCGGTACGATCGATGCGAATCGCTACAAAATCGAGCTGAAGCATCGCCTTGATTTGGATTTCCCTGATGAGGGCCAATGGCAGCTTGATTCAAATTTCACTCTACTGAGCGATCAATACTACCTGGAGGATTTCGACATCGCCCGATACCGTAGCGACCCCGCACCGGACAACACACTCGGGCTGTTCCGCAAGGATGACCACTCGTTGCTATCGATTTACGGGAGATTCCGGATCAATGATTTCTATCGGGCAGACACTCGCTCACCGGAGATATTTTTCGATCAGGTGCGAGCTCCGTTATTCGACTCTCCGGTGCTTCATGAGGGCAACATGTCGTTTGGCCTTATCGGGGAGAAAGCCGCGGATCTCGCGGACGGGACCATGATCAATCCCTTGCTAAAGCTCACGGCTAACGATCCCACCGCGCAGTCGATCCTTCGTCAGTTTGATCCCTATGATCGTCAATTGGCGGAGCAACTGCTCGCGCTTCCCGTGAATGATCCAAGGCGTGAGGCCGTGCGCGCGCAGTTGTTGGACTCCAGTTACACACGCTTGAATGTTTACCAAGCGCTGTCGATGCCGCTCACCTTAGCGGATGTCTTCCAAGTGACGCCGGTGGCTGGCATGGGCTACACTCGCTATGATGCGGCGAACTGGGACATCGCTAACACAGATCGAATTTACCTGCATACAGGAACAGAATTTTCCACAAAGGTTTCTAAGGATTTCGGCGGTGAAAGAAACTCCCGTTGGGGATTGGATGGCTTGAAACACATCCTTCAGCCTTACGCAGCGTGGTCATTCGTATCTACCGATAGTTATAGCATCGAGGATCCCCAAGTGGATCGTCTCACGCCGACCACCCGACCGCGACCACTCGATCCAGTGCGCTTCAACGCGCTCGATGATTTGCAAAGCTGGAACATCGTGCGTCTCGGTGCTCGTAATCGCATACTGACCAAGCGCGATGGTCAGGCCTTCGAGTGGTTCTATCTGGAGACTTATGTCGATGCTTTCATCCAAGATCCCGAGGGGCAGAGAGATTTTTCCAATCTCTACAATGAGGCCCGTTGGCAGCCGCTACCTTGGCTATCAGCAGGTCTTGAAATGCAGTTTCCGATTGTCAGTGATGGCTCGGGTTTTAATGAGTTCAACACCAGCCTTCGCTACATGCCGACCTCGAATTTTGAGTTTACGGTCAATTACATGATTCTCAACGGGCATCCATTTTTGAATGATTCAGAGCAATTATATATGCAGTCTTACCTGCGGGTGAATGATCACTGGGGATTTGGTGTTTTAGGTGTCGTAGAACTGGACGATGGAACCTTGCAACAACAGCAATACACCCTCCACCGGGACTTGGGAAATTGGGTGGCTGGTGTCGGTCTCACGGCAGTGGATAACCGCTTACAAACGGAGTATGGTCTCGTTTTCAGTCTAACTCTGAAGGATTTCCCCGCAGCCTCCTTGCCTTTCGAGATAAGTGGACAATAGTGACCGCGACATGACGATCTCACCTGAAAAACTTCTCGCTTCACTGCGGTGGCGCTATGCGACGAAAAAGTTCGATCCCACTCACAAGATTCCTGCTGCCACTTGGGACGCACTTGAAGAATCGCTGGTCCTCACGCCGTCTTCCTTCGGTCTTCAGCCGTGGAAATTCTTAGTGATCCAGGATCCAGGCGTCCGGGCCAATCTCGCTGCGGAATCGTGGCATCAACCCCAAGTCACTCAAGCGTCCCACTACGTCGTCCTAACCGCACGGACTAACCTCAATGCCGCTGACATCGACGCCTGGATGGAACGCATGGCCGAAGTGCAGGGTAGTGGACCCGAAGTCTTGGCACCGCTCAAGGGAATGATCGAAGGATTCGCCCAAGCGATGAGTCACGAAGCACGGCACGCCTGGAATACCCGGCAGGTCTACATCGCGCTCGGTCAATTGATGACCACGGCCGCAGTGATGGGAATCGACGCCTGTCCGATGGAAGGCATCAGTGCTGCGGGCTACGACCAACTCCTCGGACTGGAAGGATCTGGCTATGCCACCGTGGTTGGGTGTGCCCTCGGCTACCGCGCCGCAGATGATAAATATGCGAGCATTCCCAAGGCCCGCTTCGACCGCTCGAAGGTCATCAGCCACATTTAAAACTCACTTCTGCGCTGGCGGCTTGATTCCGAGGACTTTCCAAACATCCTGCATCAGCCGCATGGCGATTTTCCCAGAAAGCTCTTGATCCTTGGCCTTACCCTTCACCCCGATATTGATCGATGGAACTTTGGTGCCCATGGCCGAATCCGTCTCGCCGAGATCCACGAAGATGCGCTGGGCAATTTCATTGGCAGCTTGTTCATCGTTGGAAACACCCAAGGCTTTGGAAAGGGATAAGTCCTTGCTCACTTGGATCAAGACGGCCGGCTTAGTCAGATGTGCCTTTAATTCTTTAGCAACTTCAGCTCGCTTCTCCACGGGGAGCTCGGAATTGATCGGCATCGGAACCCAAATCGGATGCAGACGATTTCCCTTATAGGTTCTATAGGCGAACGCCGTGCCGCCTAGGATCAAGGCCATCATCACGATTCCAAATATGATCCAACGTTGCATCTCCAACGTTTATACTTCATTCACCCACCCATCCAAGCCAGAATTTCATGGAATATCCAGCCACCACCGCCACCGTCGAGACCCTATCTAATGGCCTCACCCTGATTCTTGATCCAGATCCCACCGCACCGGTCGTCAGCGTGCAAATTTGGGTAGCCACTGGCAGCATGCACGAGGACGCCCATCTCGGTGCGGGTATTTCCCATTTCCTCGAGCACATGGTCTTCAAGGGCACCCGTGACTACGATGCCGACACCCTTGCTGACACGGTCCAAGCGGCGGGTGGGCACTGGAATGCATACACCAGCTTCGACCGCACCGTCTATTACATCGACGGACCGTCGGCCTCGTTGCCGGTTTTTTTGAAAACTCTGACTGGCCTTGTTTTCTATCCGACGCTTCCGGAGTCGGAGTTTGAAAAGGAAAAGGACGTCATCCGCCGGGAAATCGACATGGGCTTGGACGATCCCGACAACGCCGCCTCACGTCTGCTCTTCTCCACCGTCTTCACCCTGGACCCACGGCGTCATCCCGTCATTGGCCATCGGCATCTCTTCGATGCCATTCGTTACGAAGACCTCGTCGGCTATCACCGTGCACGCTACACCTCGGACCGTTGTTTTGTGGTGATTTCCGGCGATTTCGATCCCGAAGAAGCGCGGAAAATGGCTACGGAACTAACTTTAGAATGTCACCCGGGTGGTGGCCGTGAGCCCTTGGTAGTGATGGATGCGCCACAACTCGGACCTCGCCGCGCCCGTGAAACATTCGCCGTGCCCACGAGCCGAATTTCCGTCGCGTGGAAGACTCCTGCTCTCGATCATCCGGATGCTCCGGCATTCGATGTGTTAGCAGGCATCCTCGGACGTGGTCGGTCTTCACGCCTTCACCGAGTTTTACGTGAAGAGAAGGAGTTAGCCCTCGAAATTTCGGCTTTCTCGTGGACCGGACCGGGCCGTGAAGGCTTGCTCGCCGCGTCGGCGGATGCGGAGCCAGCCAAGCGTGACGCGCTGGTCGATGCGATTCTGTTGGAAGTCGCCGCCGTGGTCGCGAGCGAGCTGGATGATGATTTGGCCAAGGCAAAACGCCAAATCGCGGCCAGCCAATTCCGCAGCTTAACGACGGCATCCGGCCGCGCTGCCGACCTTGCGTCTAACTGGCACGAAGCTCGAGATCTCGATTTCACCCGCCGCTATCTCGCTGCCATCCAAGCCGTGACCTCGGCAGACATCCGCCGCGTGGCCGCCACGCTCACGGACGAACGACTCACGCTCACCATTCTTGATCCACTCGATGCACCCGCACCGACTCGCATCGCGAAATCGTCTCTTACTCGCGAGGAGATCCAAGTCCACACGCTGCCGAACGGCCTCGTGCTCGCACTCATCCCAGACCACCGGGTGCCGCTCGTCCACTTTCAAGCCGCGGTCCGCGGCGGACTTCCTTCCGAGACGCCGGAAATGAACGGGCTGAACCAGCTTCTCGCCTCCACGCTATCCAAGGGGACGCTCACACGCACTGCACAAGAAATCGCCGTGACCTTGGAATCACTCGGCGCTTCTATCAGCGCGAATACTGGCAACAACGCGATCCTCATCCAGGCCGCCGGTCTGGCACCAGACATCGCAAGCATCGCCGATGTATTTGCAGAAGTCATCATCTCGCCTGCGCTTCCAAGCGATGCGATCGGGCGGGAAAAAGCCAGCCAGCTCGCCTCGCTGGAAGAAGCTTTGCAAGATCCGCTGCATACTGCTTTTAGGGAATTACGCCACGCCGTATTCAGCGGCACGGGCTATGGTCTTGATGCGTTGGGTTCTCCGGGAAGTCTCCCCGCGCTGGATCGTTTGGAACTCAGCGCCCACCACTCACGCCATTTTAATGCGGCAAACATCACACTCGCCATCGCCGGTGACTTTGATCCCGCCACCGTGTTGAGCCTACTAACCGATAAATTTTCCCATCTCCCCAAAGGCGAGCGATGGGCCGCTCCTGCCAGCGAACTCGCGGGAGGCTTCGACCTAATCCACCACTTGCCCAAGAAACAAGCCGTGCTCACCATCGGCTATCCCGGCACTACGGTTAGCGGTGCAGACCGGCACGCGCTGGCAATGATTCAGGAATACGCTTCTGACATGGCGGGCCCGCTGTTCACTCGCATTCGTGAAGAACTTGGCCTCGCCTATCAAGTGGGGGCCACTCAATTCCTGGGATACGATTCCGGGCTCTTCACCTTCTATGTGGCCACCTCGCCCGAACAAGCGGGTCTCGCTCGCCATGAATTGCTCGAAGAAATCGGGAAAATCGCAGCCTTGGGAATTCCCGAAGAAGCATTCGACCGCGTGCGCTCGACGGTCCTCAGTGGCCTCGCCATTCAGCAGCAGTCGCCATCATCTATCGCCCGCCATGTCACCCTGGATTTACTCTTTGGGCACCCAGCTGATCAACACCGCCGCCTTGCCGCTGCGTATGAAGCGCTGACGTACGAAAATGTTAGGGAAGTCGCTGGACGGATTTTCTCCGTCCCCCCGGCGATTATTACCGTCATGCCTGACCACAGTTCCCAGATGGCGTAAATGTAACATCCGCGAACGTCGCTTCGTAAGTCAACACCTGTCATGGAAACCCCACTCAACCGCCGCAAATTCATCTGGACCACTGGGGTCGCCGGTATTTCTCTCGCTACGGCTGCACGCTCATTCGCACAAGCACCCGCCGTTTCGCCGAACTCGAAACTCCGGGTTCTTTCCATCGGAGTCATCGGCACCATCGGCGCGGAGGACCGCCACCAAGTTGCCTCTCACCCATCCGTAGAAATCGCCGGCCTTTGTGATGTGGACTCCCGCGCTCTCGCCAAGGCCACTTCCGAGCACCCTGGAGCCTTTCAATGCGCCGACTACCGCGAGGCTTTTTCAAAATTTGGCGATAAGTTCGACGCCGTCATCGTCTCCACGCCCGACCACAGCCATGCGCCCATCATGCTCACTGCGATGGCGAATCGTAAGCACGTTTACGGCCAGAAACCTCTCGTCCACCAACTCGAAGAGCTTGTGATGATGGAAAAGGCGATCGCAGCAAGGCCTGACCTCGTCACCCAAGTCGGCAACCAGCGCATGGTCTTCCCCGGCCGCCGCGCGGCCGTTGAAATCATGCGCTCCGGCGTCCTCGGCAAGGCCATCGAAGCTCACGTCTGGGTCAACTCCCCCAACGACCGCTCCTATTTCAATCTCGACCGCGTCGTTGCAAACCCCAGCCAGCCTCCCGCACACCTTGACTGGAATCTCTGGCTCTGCGCCACCGAAAACACTCCCTATCGCGATGGCATGGCCCCCGTCGTATGGCGTTCTTGGTGGGACTATGGCTCCAATGGTCTCGGCGACTGGGGCTGCCATGTATTAGATGTCATTATGTATGGCTACGATGAATTGCAGTCGCCCATCGCCGTGCAGACCAACTGCCCGGAGGTGCAAAATCCGCTCTTCCACACTCATCCCTGCAATTCCACCATCACCTACGCCGTCAATTCTGATAAATTCGCCCGGAAATCCTTCGCCATCCATTATAGCGATTCCGGGCAACCGGTCTCTCGTGCCGCGATCGGGCTACCGCCCGGAAATTTCGCTGATAAAAACATGACTGTCATCGTTTGTGAACACGGCGTCCTTACCCTCACCGCCGGCGGCTTCATCGAAGTGTGGCGCGACGGCAAGCTCACCAAAGGCCTGGAAATGGCTGGCCTCCCCGAGTTCCCCGAGATGAATCATTGGCACTCCTGGGTCGACAAGTGCCTTGGGAAAGACATCGTCCTCCGCAGCCCATTCAAGGATGCCATCCGCATGACTGAGGCCGCCATCCTCGCCGTCAAGGCCACCCGCTTTCCTAACCGCGAACTGCTCTGGGACAAGGCCACTCTCAGCTTCCCCAATCACAGCCAAGCGACCAAGACCCTCGTCCGTCGCACCTACCGCGAAGGCTTCGCTCCGCCCGCCGTCGTCTAGTCGCAGCGGCTTGGGATTGCATTTTTGAATCGGTCAAATGACTCAACTCGGGTGGCGCTCACCGCTCGATCCTAAATCCGGAGCACTTTTCTAGCAGCGGTATCTTGACGGCGGTGAGGTTCTTGATGTGATGTGCCACTGGCGACTCCTCAGCGATTTCCTTGATGAAGGACTCCACTTCAGCGCTCTCGCCCATCACTTGGAGCTCGACACTTCCATCTGGCAGATTTTTCACCCAACCGCAGACCTCGAAGCCGCGTGAGAGGTCTTTGATCGCGTAGCGGAAACCGACGCCTTGGACACGGCCTTCGAAAATTACTTGTTTGGCGAGCATGAGAGAGAGTTGATCAAAGAGTCACTTGGTGCCGAGCGTCGCAACCGTGGCGGCTTCGAAGGTATTGAGGAAACGGATACGGGTGGGTGAGGGGCGGGTGACTTGGAGGTGGCGCTTTTCTGGCGAAATCATGGCTTTGCCAAGAGTGGCGGGCTGTTGCTGACCTGCAAGAGCAGCCACGCGTTTTAGAGCAAGGGCCTGAAGCTGGTCGGCGGCTTCGGCAGTTTCTAACTCGATGTCCCATAGGACCGCAGTGGATTCTTCACCATCGGGAAATAGCAGGTAGCGGTCGTTCTTCCAGTGGGATGCGATTTCAAATGCAGCTCCGCCATCACCGAGTGTTTCGAGCCAGAGACGGAGGCCCAGATTGCCGGCGCTCTCGGTGAGGAAGGGCTCTTCTGGTACGGCAGGGAGATCCAGCGCCTTCGGCTCGGAGCTTGGCGCAGCCGGAAAGAGAATCGCGCGGGTCGTTTGGGGCGGATTGCGAAATGCGGCGTGGAGCGGGTCGTTTCCCTTGACGTAAAGTGTGTCGGCGTAGGCTTTCCCTTCTGCGGTGGGAAAGATCGTGAGACCTTGCAGAAATGGCGATAAGCTGGCCATCAACTGGATGGCTTCGCTGTTTTCCTTCATCGGCATGAAGCCAATTGCGCGGGCGTTGAGTGCGTAAAAGCGGGCTTCAGATCCGGCGGCAGCACCTTGGTGGAGCGCCTCGCGGGCACGAGCGGCATCGTCCCCGGGATAGGTGGGCGGCGGCGGGAAATGCTGGTGAAACAGAATCCGACCAAGCAGGCGAATGAGGGCGGCTTGGTCCGGGATATTGTTTAAATCGAAGCGATCCGTGACCCAGCCCTCGCCAGTGACATCGTCGAACCATGCGCGAGCGCCGACGGAGCGCACGGCAGTGAGTTGGGCTAACAAATCATCTCCGGGGCGTAGCCAGCCGATGAGATGATAGGATTCCTGGCGGTCATCAATTCCAGACGGGCCGAAGCGGCTCTCGATGGCCGCACCGATCCGGTCGCGGAGTTCTTCGCTGGCGATGCGGTGCAGCACCGGACTGGAAAGATAGCGCAGCCCGAACTCCTTCGCCACCCGATCAATCAATTCCTGCGGCACGGCCAACTCGCCACCGCCTTGGGCGAGGGACCGCAGTGATTCGTTTTCACGCCGCAGCATAGCATTTTCCTCGCCGGCGATGCGGAGTTGGTTTTCCAGCGCGTCTAACTCGGGGGTTCCGGCGCTTGATCGCCAATGAAGCCCTTGGAGAATGCCAGCCACGCCGATGATTCCTCCAAGAATCCAAGGCAACAAAGTCTGCGGAGAGGGCACAACGGATAGAAATTCGATGATCCTTTATTTAAAGGGATTGGATTCAAGGGCGGATGATTTTACGCCGAACACTTGCTCGAAGGTCTTCCCGGGAAGCAGGTTGAAAACCATGGGAGCGCTGCGTTTCCCCTCTGCGTCATAGAGGTAAATCACCCGCTGCACCGGAAGCTCTTTTCCGTTTGCGGGGTTGAGCCGCCGCACCTGGGAATCATACATCAATTCCTCGACTAACAATCCTGTCACCTTGTGGTAGCCATAGCTCACTTTGAACATTTCTGTACCACTCCCATCCTTAATCTTGCAACCTAGCGGATTTTCATTTGCGTCCATGCGGTAGGTGGTGAGCATTTGCAGCTTTCCGTTGAGGGTGGTTTTTTTCGTCAGAGTCCGACCATCGGGGCTGCGCTCGAATACAGCACGACCACCATCTTGCAGCTTCATGATGCGGACATTCGTTCCAGGAACGGCTTCAACTTCACTTGCCTGACAAGGCTGAAAAAGCAGCAGTCCTGCGGCGCAAATGCAGATATTGCGGGTTGCCAGTGAGTTCATGAAACGCAAACTAGGTGCCTAAGGCGGATGCTGCAAGCCGCCAATTGACCGATGATCTGGAAAACACGCCGAGGAGAACTCGACCTGACCCACCAAGGGCAATTGATGGGCATCTTGAATGTCACGCCGGATTCGTTTTCCGACGGCGGTGAGTATGCTCAAATCGCCACGGCGCTGGATCACGCCCGCCAAATGATCGCTGAAGGAGCAGGTATCATCGACATCGGCGGAGAATCAACTCGCCCGGGAGCCGCAACGGTTCTTGCCGCCGAAGAAATCGCCCGCACGGCGCCAGTCATCGCGGCATTGAGGGCGGAGTGGGGCGGGTTGATTTCAATCGACACCACCAAATCCACCGTGGCCGAAGCCGCGCTTGTCGCTGGGGCGGACATTGTTAACGACGTGAGCGGGCTGCGAGCCGATCCTGAAATGGCGGCCATTTGTGCAAGCCACCGCTGTGGAGTGGTGGTGATGCACATGCAGGGGAATCCTCGCTCCATGCAAGTCGCGCCGCATTATGTGGATGTTGTCTCCGAAGTGCGCGAGTTCTTTGCCGAGCGCTTGGGCGCGCTCACTGCGGCCGGGATTGATCCGGCGGCTTTGTGTTTTGATCCCGGCATCGGCTTTGGGAAAACTTTGGAGCACAACTTAGCTTTACTGCGTGCCTTGAGGGAACTCTCTCCAGCCGGACATCCGTTGTTGTTAGGCGTTTCCCGCAAATCATTCCTTGGAAAAATCCTCAACACCGACGATTTGAGTGCCCGAGAATGGCCGACGATTGCCCTCACCGCCCAGGCGCGGGAAAAGGGAATCATGCTGCACCGCGTGCATTCCGTTCGGCCGAATCTCGAAGCACTGCGAATGACGGAAGCCATCCTTGGAAGTCCTTCGAAATGCGTGGACTCAATTCTTCGGTGAGGCCGCAGGCTTGCGGCTGACCGCGAAGCGATACTTGCTAATCGCATCGACCACGCCGCTGGCAATTGCATTTTGGTAAGCCTCATTCTCGATCAGCCGCGCTTCATAAGGATGTGTCATGAAGCCGCCCTCAAGCAGGATCGCAGGGTGAGTGACTCCGGATAGAACGCTGAAGCGGGCGCGCTTGATCCCACGATCCAAGGTGTTTTTGCCCAGCCGCCGGAGGATCGAGCCGTGAACGGAGGTGGCGAGCGCGATGTTTGCCGAATCGTGTTCATTGCCCGCACGAGTCTGTAAATCGGCGGATTTGAAATCATGATCATAGTGTGGCACGCCCGGCGGCGAGAGCGTGAAGGTCTCGATCCCACGGGCCGAGCTGCCCCCGGAATTGAAGTGGATGCTGACGTAGATCGCATTTTCCTTCACGGCATTGGCGAAGTTCACGCGCTCCTGAAGTGATAGAAACACATTCGAGTTTCGAGTCATCACGACCTTGAAGCCCTTGGCCTCAAGTTGTTTTTTCACGAGTCCCGCTACTTTGACGTTGTAGTTTGCCTCCGTGCCGTAGGGGTTGGTGGCTCCTGGATCTTTCCCGCCGTGACCGGGATCGAGAATGACAGTTCGGAAATCACCCGCATTTTGGATGAAATTTGGGCGCAGCACCGGATCGATCAGCTTCGCCAAATCCACCCGCGAGACATAGATTTTATCGCCCACCGTGGCGATCTCGTTGCTGAAAACAAATTTCACGTTGTTCATCAGACACTCGTTGCCGCCGACTTTGAGTTTCATTTCCACCTTGGCGTTCTCCAAAACCACCGTGCCGCCGGTGCGGGTCAATTTTGCAAAGTTGTAAAATCGCTTGACGCTCTCGATGCCGACGTATTCGCGGCCTTCGATTTTCGCGAGATCCCAGCCAGCAGACGCCTCCGCGGATTTGGCGGATCCAGCAATAGCGATAATCCCCAGCAGCACCGCGAAAACCGACCGGAACCAATGAATCGAATGAGAGTTGGATGGAGGATTTCGCACGGGTTTTGGCAACGTTTAGCAGCGATGATCATCAATGACAATCGGATTTCTCGGGTAAAGCAGGCTGAATCCTGTCTTGCCGCCCGCGCGTGTGCCTGCTTCCCTTCGCGCCCTAACCTTTCAACTACATGGCCAACAAAGACGTCACCGATCCCGCCCGCATGGAAAAAATCGTGTCGCTGTGCAAACGCCGCGGCTTCATTTTCCAAGCTGGAGAAATTTATGGCGGCCTCAACGGCTGCTGGGACTATGGCCCGCTTGGCGCCGAGCTGAAGCGGAATTTGAAAGACTATTGGTGGCGCAAAACCGTGCAAGAGCGCGACGATGTGCTCGGCATGGACGGCGCGATTTTGACGATGGAGCAAGTGCTCGTTTCGTCTGGGCATGTCGGTGGATTTTCAGATCCGATGTCTACATGCAAACATTGCCAGAAGCACATCCGCTTCGACCAGCTTCGCTCCATGATCGCCGAATCGGAATGGGCGCAATCCCTCGCATCCGTAATCCGTGTGATCCAGCCTGGCGAACCTGCCGGCACCCAAGTCTCGGGTGTGGAACTCAAGCAATGGGCACAAAAACAGGGCAAGAAGCTTGCTCCCGGCCTTGCTCTGGTGAAACACCCGGAAATCACCATCAGTTTCTTCCTTGATGAAGCGGCCCGCCACCAAGCCATGGATCCTTGGTATTTCTATCAACTCATGGCGACTGAGCAATTCGCTCAAACGGGTCCCATGAATCCATGCCCGCATTGTGGCGGCATTCTATCCGAACCTAAACAGTTCGAACTCATGTTCAAAACCAACATGGGAGCCACAGGCGAAGGCATCGCCTACCTCCGCCCGGAGACGGCGCAGTCGATTTTCTGCCAATACAAGAATGTGCTGGATTCTAACCGTGTGAAGCTTCCCTTCGGCATCGCGCAGATGGGCAAGTCGTTCCGCAACGAGATTAACCCGCGCAATTTCACCTTCCGCTCACGCGAGTTCGAGCAAATGGAAATCGAGTATTTCTGCCATCCTAACGACGGCTTACGCCTCACCGACGAATGGTTGGCCGAGCGCCTCAAGTTCTATGGAGAAATCGGCATCCCACGCGAGAAGCTGCATATCCTGGACATTCCGGACGGCGAGCGCGCGTTCTACTCCAAGAAGACCTACGATATCGAATACGAATTCCCTTTTGGCATTCAGGAGTTAGAAGGTGTGGCTTACCGCACCGACTACGACCTCGGAGTGCATGAAAAAGGCTCTGGGAAATCTCAGTTGTATTTCGACGAGGAGACGAAGGAAAAGTTCCTGCCGCATGTCGTCGAGCCGTCCGCCGGTTGTGACCGCACGGTGCTTGCGCTCATTTGCGAAGCCTTCGACGAGGAAATCCTCACCGATGAAAAGGGCAAGGAGGACGTTCGCACGGTGTTGCGCTTCGTCCCGCGGATGGCTCCGATCAAGGTCGGCATTTTCCCGTTGCTGAAGAAGAACGAGGAGCAAGTGGCCATTTGCCGCGAGATCCAAAAGACGCTCCAGCCGTGGATGAATGTCTTCTACGACGATGGCGGCGCACTCGGTCGGCGCTACCGCCGCCAAGATGAAGTGGGCACGCCATTCTGCGTCACTGTCGATTTCGAAACGCTCGGCGAACAAGGCGAGGAATTAAAAAACACCGTCACCATCCGCCATCGCGACTCGATGGAGCAAGAGCGCCTGCCAATCAGTGGTCTGTTAGCTTGGTTGCTGGAGCGCGTGCGTTAAAGCAGCGCCCGCTTCATCACTGGAAGCGGATCGGTCTCCGGGAACCAGTGCTGGAAGGCCAGCGCACCTTGATGGATCAACATCGACAAGCCGTTTGCCGTGTGACATCCGAGTTCGTTCGCTGCAGCGAGCAAGGGAGTCACTGGCGGCTGATAGATCGTGTCGTAAACGAGGTGTTCCTTTTTCAAACAAGCGGCGTGAAGAATGGAAGGATCACTCTCTTTCAAACCGACGGACGAGGTGTTCACAATGAGATCGCAGCCTAAACAATGCTCGGCTAGCGCGGGATCCTCGAAGGAGATCGCGATGACTTTCGTCTCCGGGCGAATCAGGCGCAATTTTCCTACCAGCGGCCCAAGCTTCTCGACCGTGCGGTTGACGAGCACCAAGTCCCTGACTCCCGACAAGCAGCCCTGCGTCGCAATCGCTTGTCCGGCTCCTCCACCGGCACCGATGATGGCGACCTTGAGCGAGGCGAAGGGCACTTTAAAATCGTCTTCAAGTGCCCGCGCGAAGCCGGGGCCGTCGGTATTGAATCCACGATTGGCGTCCTCGTCGAAACGAATGGTATTCACCGCGCCGAGCGCTGCGGCATCGGGATGGACTTCGCAATATTCCATCGCTTCTAACTTGTGAGGCACCGTGACATTGCAGCCGATGAAGCCGAGCGCCCGCATCTGCGTAAAGGCCTCGCCCACTTGGCCCGGCTTGATGTCGAGACGGATATAGCGCATGGGCATCGCGAATTCGTCGAGCGGTGCTTGATGCATCTTCGGTGAGGCAGAGTGCGCGATCGGGTGGCCGATCACCGCTAGCCTTGCGGGCTTGTCAGCACCGGCGTCGAGCAGATCGCGGGATGATAGGTCTGCGAGGGTGTAAACTTGTTTCATATCATGATTAGAGTTTCGCCGCGAAATCATGCACCCGTTTCACGCAGCGATCTTTTCCTAGCAGATTCAGCACATCACCGAGATCCGGACCGTGGGCGCGGCCGGATAGTGCGACTCGTAGCGGGAACATCAACTGCCCGGGCTTGGCTCCTGCGGCCACGGCAGTTTCGCTGAGAGCGGCTTTCGCGGCATCCGCTGACCAGTCTTGGATGGCTTCGAACGCGGTGGAGAGCGAGACTAACAAAGCACCCGCCGCTGCGTTGCCACGGACTTTCGTAACGGATTCCTCGTCGTATTCGAAATCGTCTTTGAGCAGGAAATCTACGGCTGCTGGAACATCGCCGAACAAGCGGACTTTTTCCTTCACGGCGGCGATGACTGCGGGGTAGTTCTCGGAAATCGGCAGGCCGGCAGCTTCCACGAATGGGCGCGCTGCGGTGGCGAAGTCCGTCACACTCACGCCGAGAAGATGCTGCTGGTTCACCCACTTGCATTTCTCCAAATCAAAGCGCCCGGGCGAGCGGTTGACGTTTTCCAACGAGAACAAATCTGACAGTTCAGCGAGGGTGAAGATTTCCTGTTCGGTCTTGGGGTTCCAGCCTAACAGCGCGATGAAATTCACGACGGCGGCCGAGAGGAAGCCTTGCCGTGGGTAGTCGCCCACCGCTGCTCCGGCATCGCGCTTCGACATCTTCGAGCCGTCTGGATTCAGAATGAGAGGAATGTGCGCGTATTGTGGGGCCTTGCCGCCGAGCGCTTCGATCAATTGCAAGTGCTTGGGCGTATTCATCAAGTGATCCTCGCCACGGATGACGTGGGTGATTTCCATTTCCAGATCGTCCACCACATTGACGAAGTGAAAAACATAGGAGCCATCCGAGCGCTTCACCACCATGTCAGGTGTGTTCGACTCGTCGCGATAGTCGATCGTCACCTCGCCGCAAACCAGATCGTTCATCGTCACCGGTTTGCGCTCGAAGCGGAATCGCCACGCGCCGCCGTCTTCATAAACGCGGTCTGCAACGACAAGTTTTGCGAACCAGGCATCGTAAATTTCCCGCCGCTCGCTTTGATAGTAGGGGCCGAAGTTTCCGCCTTTTTCCGGCCCCTCGTCCCAGTCGAGGCCGAGCCAGTTCATCCCGTCGAAAATCGCTTGGCGTGCCTCCTCGGTATTTCTCGCTTCATCGGTGTCTTCCACCCGCAGCACGAACACCCCGCCGTGTTTGCGGGCGAAAAGCCAGTTGAACAAAGCAGTGCGGGCCCCGCCGACGTGCAGGTAGCCGGTGGGCGAGGGGGCGAAGCGGGTGCGAACGGTCATGCGGGAGGTGTAAACAGGGGGAGGAGATGAGTCCAGAGAACATCGGGATTGCCGCTTTAACCGGCTGGGAATCTTTGATGCTCCGGCTTTTTCGTTTTGTGAAATTCGAGTTTGGGTATTTCACGGTAGAATCCTAAGTTTTCCGTGTTGGCAAACTTCAACCCTATCGAACGCTGGTGGACGGACGGAAAATTTTTCCGGGCTGGGCAACAACGTGTTCGGATGAATGCGGTCACTTACGGCCCTTTCCCCGGGGGCTGGCCGGAGTCATTTGACGAGGATTTCTCGCAAATGCTTGCGGCAGGCTTCAATTCGATCCGCCTCTATGAGCTACCGGACCGGCGGCTGCTAGATGCAGCGGCACAGCATGGCTTGAAAGTCTTCGGCGGGCTGAAATGGGGGCAAAGCGCGGATTTCTTTCGCGCTCGAGGGATTTACTCCGGGGCGGTGATTTCCTTGGCGAGTGGGCTGAAGGACATCGGCAAGCATCCGGCGCTGGCGGGCATCTATGTCGGCAATGAAGTGCCCGCAGATCTTGCCCGCTGGATGGGTCCGCTGAAAGTGCGTGAGGCGCTCGAAGGCTTGATTTCGCTCGGCAAGGAACTCGCGCCAGACTTGTTGTTCGCCTACGCCAACTACCCAAGCACCGAATATTTGGAGCCGGAAAACGCCGATTTCACGGCGTTTAACGTCTATTTGGAGGATGAAAGCGCGTTTCGAAATTATGTAAAACGACTGCATCACATCGCGGGGGATCGACCGCTCGTCATCTCCGAGTTTGGCCTCGATTCCCGGCGTAATGGGCTGGAGCGGCAGGCGGAAGCTCTTGGCTGGGCCACGCAGGCGGCGATGGATTTGGAATGCGCCGGGATGACGGTTTACGCATGGAGCGACCGCTGGCAAAATGCCGGCGCGGAAGTGCTCGACTGGGATTTTGGTCTGTTAGACCGCGCCGGCAATTCGAAGCCCTCGCTCTCAAGTCTTCACACTCAACACCCAACTCCGACGTCTCAACTCTTTAGTATCATCGTCTGCACTCGCGATGGGGAATCCCGCATCGGGAAATGTCTAACTGCCATCGGTAAACTCAGCGGTGGTGGATTCGAGACCATCGTCGTGGACGACGGATCATCGGATGGCACGGCAGATTTCGTAGAGAAAAATTTCCCTTGGGCGCAGTTGATTCGGCTCGAGCCCTGCGGCCTGAGCACTGCCCGCAATGCCGGCGCCGCGATTGCGCAAGGCGAAGTGCTGGCGTTCACCGACGACGATTGCGAACCGGACATCGAGTGGATTTCGCGGCTGCGGCCGGTTTTTCAAAGCGGTCACTTCGCTGCCGTGGGTGGGCCGAATTTACCGCCGCGACCGCGAAATTGGGAAGAAGCCGTCGTCTGCGCGGCACCCGGCGCACCCAGCCACGTCATGCTCGACGATGTCGAAGCCGAGCATTTACCAGGTTGCAATCTCGCCGTCGTGCGAGTCGCCTTCGAGCAAATCGGTGGCTTCGATCCACAATTCCACACGGCAGGCGACGACGTGGATTTCTGCTGGCGTCTGCGCGATGCCGGGCTCCGCCTTGGCTTCGTTCCTGGCGCCTTCGTCTGGCACCAGCGGCGACCATCGATCCTTGCTTTCCTACGCCAACAACTCGGCTACGGCCGCGCCGAGCATCATTTGTTAGCGAAGCACCCTGCGCGCTTCTCAAGTCACGGCGATGCGAAGTGGCAAGGCTTCGTCTACGGCGGCGGCCCGGTGCGAGTGATGTCAGACTCCATCATCTATCACGGCTCGATGGGGCAAGCCGGCTACCAGTCGATCACTAACCGGATGCTCCCCCTGCGAGGACTCAGCCGAGATTTCGACTCGTGGAAATCCCGCTTCGCGCTCCAAGCCGTCGAGTTCCTCCAACCCCGAGTCCGCGCTTGGGCAAGAAATCGGACGCTCCGCCTTCATTTCAAGCCTCCTGCCAAAGCCTTCGATCCTGGAGAATTTCAAGAAATCACGATCCACTCCCCCAGCGGCCAAGATCGCGACGACATCATCAAACTCCTACTCCTGCAGCGTTGGAAACCCGCCGGAGATACCGATGCTTGGGATTTGAAAAAATACGACAACCGCCTGCTCATCGCCACCGAGTGCGGCGACGGCATTGCCAAGCGGATCCTCATCCGGCTCTGGGGACAACGGAACTCCATCATCCTACCGGGTGATCTCACGTGATTTTGGCACTTTCTGAAAAGTCCCGTAACTTGCCTGCGTAAGGCGTAAAACTCTGCTTTCCTTTATGAATCACCCGCTCCTCTCCCGCGCCATCGCCTACTCGGTGGCCATTGCTTTTTCCGTCACCTCTCTCCATGCAGAACCCCAGTGGATCTGGACCAGCAAAGACGCTAAAGAAGGCGAAAAGCCCACGTTTCGCAAGACTTTCACCGTTGACGGCGAGGTGAAATCAGCCCGACTCAACTTCACCTGCGACAACGGCGCCACCGCTTTCGTCAATGGAAAGAAAGTCGATGAAAACTCCGATTGGACCGCGCCCACCAAGGCGAAACTCGACGATTTC
>JANPAU010000233.1:0-2085 GCA_031430055.1 Akkermansiaceae bacterium
GACATTGTTCGGCTTCAAAAAAGACTTCCACTTCTTCGGTCTGATCCAACCGATTGCCGACGGCCTGAAGCTTTTCCTCAAAGAGGATTTTACCCCCGCCCACGTCCGCAAGGCCTTCTACTGGATGGCCCCCGCGCTAACAGTCGTTCCCGCACTCATCACCGTCTGCGTCGTCCCCTTCGGCTCGCCTATCAGTGTCTTCGGCCACGAAGAAAAGCTCGTCATCGCGGATCTCGACATCGGGCCATTGTTCATCTTCTCCGTCGCCTCGCTCTCCGTCTATGGAATCACCCTCGCCGGTTGGTCGTCGAACTCGAAATTCCCCTTCATCGGCGGCGTGCGCTCCACCGCACAAATGATTTCCTACGAAATCGCCCTCGGCCTCTCCATCATTCCGGTGTTGATGTATTTCGGCGATCTCAACCTCAGCACCATCGTCCAACAACAAGCTGATCACGGTTGGCTACTCCTCCCACTTTGGGGCCACGACGCGGACCACACCTTGATGAGTAAACTGCTCTTTTGGTTCCCCGCCGCCATCGCCTTCCTGATTTTCACCATCTCGATCTTCGCAGAAACTAACCGCATGCCCTTCGACCTTCCCGAGTGCGAAACCGAACTCGTCGGCGGCTATCACACCGAATATTCCTCCATGAAATTCGCGATGTTCTTCATGGGTGAATACGCCGCTATGGTCATCGGCTCCGCGCTCATTATCACGCTCTTCCTCGGCGGCTGGTCGATCGGTTTCGGCCTCGATGCCATCGTCGCCAAGCTCCACATCGGCGATTTCTACTACGGCGGATTCATCCATATGGGCTGCTTCCTCACCAAACTGATTGCCTTCATTCTCTTTTTCATCCTCGTCCGCTGGACCGTGCCGCGGTTTCGTTATGACCAACTCATGAAACTCGGCTGGGTGGTGTTTTTCGAAGCCGCCCTCATCAACGTCTTCCTCGCCGCCCTCATCGTCGCCGCGCCGCAGTTGGAGAAAACGATCATTGGCATCGGTGCCATCCTCCTAATCATCGTCACCCTCGCCGTCATCTGGGTCGCCAAGGTTTCCGAAGAGACCCCGAAAGTTCTTCGCGCCTGATATAACGATTTCCCATCCATGCCACCGGAATCACCCACACCTGTTTACGACAAAGAACGCTGGATGCGGTCTTTGGAAAGCATGGCCCACGCGTTAGGAAAAGAAGGTCCGCCCGTGCAACTTTGCCTCATCGGCTCGGCGGCGTGCATCTTCGCTGGCATGGAACTCAGAACGACCGAAGATCTCGATATTTGGCAGCCCTGCAGCGATTTCGATCTCTCAGAACTCAAAAACGCCTCGGAAAAAGTCGGACTTGCCTTCAATCCCACCGGCGTGCTTGAGCCTGACCAACCTTATCTACAACTTGTCGAAGCGGGCATCGTGCAAGTAGGAAATTTTGTTCCGGTCCGCATGTTCAGAATCGGGCGACTGATCTTATCCCGGCCACCCATCGAAAACATCATCGCCTCAAAGCTCACCCGTGCCGACGCCAAGGACATCGAGGATATCCAATTCCTCCACCAACATTTCCAACCTGATCTCAAACTCATTAAAGCCGTCATCGCCACCTTCCCGGATGCCAAGCGGGAAGTCGCTGAAGAAAATCTCGTCTATCTTGAAATCCTCGGATGAAATCGACACTTTCCAGAAACGAAGAATTGACTGCGCGCAGAATTCTAGCAAACCCCGAGCTACTCGGAATCGCACTCAAAGAAAAGCGTTGGCTGGATGTGGCCGCGCTCGTCACCTTCGTGAAGGAAAATGATGCATCTCACAATCTCGCAATGACCGACGCCGCGCTCTACCGGACCCTGCGCCAGCAAATCACCACCTTCTACCTACGCGGCGGCGGTGCCATGAACCTGGAAAAGCTCCGCGAACTAGCCGCTTCAAACACCTGACTCTCACCCCAATGGCCGTCATCAAACTCCAGCGCCCGAAACTTAATTTCGGGGAGAAAATCTACTTCGGAGCCCTCATCAAGGGCTTCATTCTCACCATGACCCACGCGGTCAAAACCCTGCGCGGTAAATCCGTCGGCGCGGAGA
>JANPAU010000234.1:0-11474 GCA_031430055.1 Akkermansiaceae bacterium
ATGCTCACCGAAGCACCGAAAACCAAGATGGCAAAACCCGACGGGTCCACGTGAATCCTGTAGCGTCGGACTATGACCGTTGCTGTTTTCGCACCTATTAACAGCAGACGGTCACAGACCGCCGCTACATTTTTGAAAACCATGTCCACCATCGTCACCACTGACACTCCTGTTCCCGCACCTGCGATTTTGCGCGGCCCGACTCACACCTTGTCCGTGCTTGCAAGCAACGAACCCGGCGTCCTGATGCGGATCTGCCAAGTCTTCTCTCGCCGGGCGTTCAACATCGACTCGCTCGTCGTTTCCGAAGGCCGCAATACGAATTTCTCCCGCATGACCATCGGTATCTCCGGTGATCCAGAGGGACTTTCGCAAATCATCATGCAGGTCGGAAAACTCATCGACGTGATTCATTGCTCTGAGCACGACAGCGAAGACGCAGTGGTCAAGGAACTGATCATGGTCAAGTTCCTCGCCAACGAGGCCCAGCAGACTCAAGCCCTGCAAATCATCGAACACTTCGGCGGCAAAACCGTGGACTTCACGCCGACTTCGATGATCGCTTTGATCTCGGGAAATTCCTCGAAAGTCGATGCGGCGATTAGTATGTTTTCACAGTTTCAAATCATCGAGACCGTCCGCACCGGCAAGGTCGTGATGGCCCGCGGCGAACAGCCGACTTGATTCATCCCGATCGGCCGCTTGCTTCAAAAGCGGCCGATATCGAGACCATCATTCTCAGGGTGGCGGACTGCCGGTTTCCAATTTACCGACCAGTCGATAGAACCGTCGCTCACCCAGTGGAAGCGCGACGGCTTCTTGGAGGGTGTAAGAAATCGAGCCGGCGACCGCAGTGGACTCGGGTGTAAGCATCGTTGCCCCCGTGAGTATCCAGTTAGCACTACCGATTTTCTCGGCGATCTTTGTCCATGAAGGACTGTCCAAGGCAGAGCTGGCTTGAATTGCTAGACTCACGTTCGCCACCGGTTCCTCCGCCCGCTTGGAGGCGAGGACGTTGATGCGGCTAGCACCGACCTGCGTCGTGCTGGTGAGACTGAGCGGTGGGATCAAGCCATTGTGGATTTTTGGCAAGGTGCCCATCGCCGCCTCTAGGATGTTAGGAACGAGGTCTTGGTCCGGGTCGGCGTTTTGCCCGCTGATATTTGCGTCTGCTTGCTCGGCAAGGGTAAACTTGGAATTGATCCAACTCGCGAAAGTAAGCTCTGTCACAACATCACCGGAGTAGGCGACTTGGTCCACGTAGCCGCGATTATCGCCTGCCGTCGTGGTGACCCCATTCCGTGCATAGCGCCACGCCACTCGATGCGTCCCTGCTGGCAAATCAATCGAACGTAGCGCCCAATCAGCAGTGGTTCCACTGATGGGATTAGCTTGCATGACATCATTGATGAGCAAGGCGAGCATACCATTGTTCGCTTGTGAAGAGACTTTCCACCAGAAAGTCAAAGTGCCTGGGCCGACGAATGTAGAGGCGATGCGCGATTGTTGGTTAGCGCCGAGAGCGGGCGAAGCGACGGCATCTAACCCATCCTTACTCGTTTGGTATTGGCCGAACCATGAAGTCCCGCTTTGGGTCCAGACCCGCATCGCAGGTGAATCGAGGCCGCGATTGATCGTGGTTTGAAATTCCGCAGTCATCTCCACATTGGCGGTCATTGAAAGGGTAGGTGACGCATCGCTCGTCCGGTCAAGTGAGACCAAGGAAGATTTCCATTGCCGGAAGGTATCGCCAGGAGCAGGTGTCGCTACCAAGTTCACCATCGTTCCTCCGCTGTATGAGAGGAGCGATGGACTGGCGGTGGCCGTGCCGCCGGGGGCGCGGAGTGTCAGGAGATAACGCACAGATGATGCGTCCTTGGGTAAGGTTTGATTCAAATACTCCTGCAAATTAGTGCTTCCATCGCCATCAAAATCACCGGCCGCATTTTGCGTGAGGCTACTGAAGTGCAGACGCTCCCAGGCATCTCCCAGACCATCATTATCCTCATCTTCCGAGAGGAAACTTGAACCCCGCATCGTCACGGTGGAGGTGATGGGTGAGGCCGTGGTGTTACTCAATAAGAGGTAGTAGTCGCGGCCCGGGATAAATGGCCAATTCTGACTGAGAGTCTGATTGAACAGATGACTCACCGGGAAAGGAGCTGCATTCTGGGCGTGCGCTGCGATGACTGAGGTGGTGAAAGGCGGAGCACCTTGCTCCAGCTTTAGCGCCAGTCCGGCAGCCGACTGAATGCACTCGATCTTGAGTCGTGCCGCATCGGAAGCAGCGGAAATCCTTACTAACCGACTCCCACTCGCGGGGACGGTAATAACCTCCGAGCCGGAATGATAGACCATTTCTCGCTCGATAGGTAATTGAGCGGTCGAGACGGATGACGACACCTCCACCGAACCACCTGCATTGTTTCCATAGAGTCCCAGGTAATAGGTAGAACCCGGCCGGAGGGGCGGCGTGGGTAGCGTGATGGTTCCGGGGTTGATTTGCCGCAAGTAGGAAGTAGTGGGCACGAGGTTCTTTGCATCCAGACTCCAGTCCACAAATGACGGGAAAGCAGCGGACGTGAACGTAGCTGGCACATACGAAAACGGCGGCAATCCATCTCTGATATACGCCAGTGCACCGCCGCTGGTTCTGCTGAAAAACGGCCTCCACTCTGCGGGTATTCCCGTACGTGGGACGGTAAATCGGTAGTAGCGCCAGTCGCGTTCTGCTAGGCTTTGATTCGTCAACGGCGAAGATGTGGTTAGGTCAAGATCCGTAACTACACCCGAGTGAGCCTTGAGACGGTATCCACTCGCAGTGCGCACGGAGCCTAGAGGATCCGATTTTACACCGACATACCAGCGCCCCGGCAGCAAACGTTCCGGTTTCTTCGCCGCATCGCTAATTTCAGAGAAATTTCCCGCTTCCGAAGTTTCAGCGATCATCTTATATTGAAACATCCGGTTACCCGTGCTCCCTAATGATCCGTGATCCGAGCTTGGAATCCCGTCGTTGCGAAGGTATACATTGGTATTTCCGCCGTATTGTTCCAAAGCGAGTCGGAGAAGCCCCAGATTATTCTCAGGCACATCTAACGCATAGAACTCCCACGCGTCCTGGGCCAACTCCCGGCGAATTCCCACCCCTTCGGCAGCGCCGGGGCTGGTATCTCCTGCGAGCACATTGAATGAACTCGCAAGAGTCCATGGAGCTGCCGTGAGTTTCACCGCTTGGCTTTTCAAAATATAGTCGCTGGTTCCCGAACCTTCGACCTCGATATACCAATTCGTGTCAAAAGTAAGGAAGGGCGGGACGATCAATGCCGAACGACCTACCATGGTAACCGGAGCAGTTTTCCCGAAGTCTAACGCGCTGTTAAAGATGCGCACGGTCGGCGTGCCTTGTTCCAGAGTGATGAGCCAGCCCAATACATCCGCGCCGTCCACCTTGCGTGGAATAGGTAATTGATAGAAATATTTCTCTTTGTCCGTCAAACTGCGAGCATCCACATTCGAAAGTCCATTTCCAGCGTTGAGTTCTTGGGTAAAGTTCAAGGGAACCGGCCTGAGGATGTCGATGGCCAAGGTGGCTGAGGCAGGAGCAAAACTCGACGGGAGTGTCCCGCCCGCCCTGACGGCGATGGTATAGATGCCAGCAGCTGGATTTCCAAGATTGATCACCGAGCGCTCCCTGATCGGAGAGCCCGCAGTCTCGCCGCCAAACACCCCGTAGGATTCTAAGAGACCCGGTGCGGGGATTTGCCCACCTCGGACGATGGCTAAAGTTGCCTCACCCACTCGATTGTTTAGCTTGAATTGCAAATTGTTGATTCCGGCAGGGACGTCCACCGAGAACACTCTGATTTCTCCGGCTCCTAATGCCACAGCCTGACTGAGACCTGCATTCGTCACCAAGCCCAGCGCACCGACGGTAATAGGACCCTCATTTTTGATTTCTCCACTGACGATGCCTGTGCCAAGAACCGAATTAACCAATGACGGGTTTTGTCCCTCACTCACCGCCGTGACGTAGTAGTCTCCTTCTTCCAAGTAAGAACTTCCAGGTCTCGGCAGCAGTGTAAATCGCTCATTCCCAGATTTCTGAATATGAACTCCGCCTTTGAGATCCGGATAGACCGTGTCATTGACGGGGTCAGGCACAGAACCGTATCTTACCCGCAATGTCATATCTCCCAATGTCGGAGTGAGTGAGACAGCCCAGCCCCGCGCGAGCGGCGGAACTGTAATTTTAAAGACCTGTGACATTCGTGGTTTATCGATCGCAATGGGTAAGGTGGCCCCGATTTGGGTTAAATCCTCGACTGGGATGGAGTAGCCATCTCCTACGGCAAACGTGCGGATCGTATAAGTTCTGGGAATGATTAGATTCGTTGCTCGGTTGTCGATCCCGATGAAGTAGGTTCCCGGTTGAAGTGGCTTGTCCCGGGCGGCCATGAAAAATTGTTGCGAACGATCTCGATCTAGCGAGCCGACTGTGGTCTGCGGATCATTTCTCAACTTGGTAAAATCGTCCAGCTGTGTCCATTGGTGACCGATCGGCCAATCGATCGAATCCGACGTTACGGATTGCGCGGGGAGACCGTCCACTTGGAGGCCCCGGCGAATGAGTAGGGCGGGTCTGCCAGAGACTACACCGTCCAAGCGAATACCCCAGGCCAGCCAGTTCGAGTCTTCAGGAACGTCTAGGCGATATTGGACGATGTCCGTGCTCGCCCCCACGTTGACGGCAGTCAAATTTTCACCATCGAAGGCGATACTGGGAATTCCAGAAGTCACAAGAAGCTGCGCGGACAACGATCCAGTCGCAGCACTATAGGTTCCGTTGCCTTGCGATGATCTTACCACGACTCGATAGGTGCCGGGTGTAATCTGGGCGTAGATGAAGCCGCCGGTACTATCGGTAGTGCTCGCTTCCGCTGGCAGCCCCCCTGCAAAGCCGTCCACTCCTGAGCCCGGAGGAATCGGGAAACCCAGTCCATTAACGGCAAGAAGTCTCAAGGAATAGTTTGAAAATCCGAGCGTCCGGCGGATGCTCAAGCGCAGCCCGTATGGCTCTTCGCTCGCGGCTCGGGCAGGCACCGTGAATTCATAGGATGCCAGTTCTGCGGGCCCCAAGTTGTAGTTTCTAACCGCCTCTTCTTCCACCGTGAGAGTGGGAAGGTATTCTACAGGTAATTCGCCTCTTGAGATTAACGTTAGGTCACTGGCCCCCGGACCGGTCTGCGAGGTAGTCGGCTGGGTGCCGAACGATGTCACGGCGATGAAATAATCACCAGCGACCAAAACTCCATCGGCTGTTTTTGGCAATAGCGTCCAGTGATCTTGTAGCGGGATGAGCCTTGCTGCGGCACCGCCCAGCGAGGCTGGATCACCGGCTGTGTCAAAGGCTGGGATTTTCCCAAGTCGCACGGCGAGACCACCATCTCGGGCTTTGGGAATCGTATCGCCACTTAGGGTGCCTTGTAGATTGAGTCTCCAACTCGTTTTACCAGCTGGCACGGTGACTTTGTAAAATTTGAGTTCACGTTCCGGTAGTTCATCGATGAATTCGGGAGTGGCCGTGTTGTCGAATGCCAGCGGTGTGATGGGGATGGCCAAGCCATCGCCGATTCCTTCGACCTCGAGAGTATAGTTCATTCCAGGAGTGTTCGGCGCGTTTACCGTATTGATCGAACTGTCCTTGGTGACTCCGATGATGTAGGTTCCCGCACTCATGGGAGAATTGTAAGCTGCTAGAAAGAAGCGCCCCGCAGCCAATTTTCCGAGCGAGTCGTTTGAGAGACTTGAAAAATCATTCGTCTGAGCCCACTGTTGATTCACCAGCCAATCCGCGCTGTTTGAATTGAGCACACCCGTTGAATTGAAGTCTCTGGGTAATAAAGTGCCCTTGCGGATGATCATCCGGGGTACTCCAGAGACCACGTTTTTCAAACTCACCCGGATTCCCCGGAGGTTCGCATCGGTGGGCACATCCAGTTGGAAATACCTCCAACTTTCTGCAACTTGGTCCATCACCACGGCGGTGCGAGTGCCTGAAACCACCCCAAGCACTGGCAAGGTGGATACCAGGCGAATGTTGAGCTTACCCTTTCCGCGTGTGAAATTACTCCCGTTGACATTAGCTCTAACGATTAGGGTGTAGTCATCCGCCGTCGGCTCTTGTGTGGTGAGCCAGACTGGATGAGTGGGAGTCGTTTGTCCTCCGAACCAACCGTAGCCGCCGTCCCCGGAGTTGACGCCTGGATAGGGCACGGGCAATCGCCTTCCCTGGAGCATCGACAAGCCCGGATTCCCCTCGCGATCCGTGAGGTATGCTTCTAGCACCTTCATCCCTGCGGGCACGGAGAAACGATAAACCGCCATTTCTCCCCAGGCCAAATCGAAAGGCGCCAGTGTCGCCGCAGTGGGAGAAATACTTCCAAGCTCGATCTGCGGCACGGGAGTCATCGAGCCTAACACGCCATCCGCATTTCCTTCGCCCATGACAGTGGCAGTCGGTGCCAATCCTTCGCTCACGACGGTCACGTAGAAGGTTCCCGGCTGGATGAACGCCGCACCATTCTCTGGCATCACGGTGAGCTGTTCCCCCGCCGTGCGCTTGAGCCGCTTGCCGCCCAAGACGCCGGTGGATGCAGTGGACCCGCCGACGTCCGGCGAGGTTGAGAAATCCGGAATCGAATCCCGCCGGACTTGCATGAACATTTCCCCCACAGATGGCTGCAATTGCAGGCGCCAACTCGGCACCTCAGCACCTCCTGGAATGGTGACCCGATAGATTTTGAAATCCCGGGCCGCGAGATTACCGGTCGGCAACTGACCGCCATCCAACGCCAGATTAATCGGCTCGATGTCATAGTCGGTGCCGATTCCGCGACTCACCAAGGTGTAGGACGCCACTTTCGGAACGCCTGCCGGGGCTTGCGCTGCACCGACCAAGACTCCGACGTAATAGGTGCCGGCTTGAAGAGGACGACCCATCCCTTGTGCTGCTAGAAATCGTTGGCCACTGACATTTACATTACCTACATTATTCGGCTGGCCCGTGAAATCCAAGTCTTGCGTCCAGCCAGCCCCGGACGGCCAAGTCGCCGAGGCGGCAGTCACCGCACTCGCCGTGGGTGGCAGGCGGTCTCTCCGGACACTGATTTTGGGCGCTGCCGTGCCCGTGATATTCGTCAAATTGAGGGACCATCCCAGCAGGTTGGGATCATTTGGAACCGTGACGCGGAAGTACCTCCATTCGCCTTCGATTTGATTTGTCTCTACCATGCTGGTGGCATTGAAAGCCATCGGTTTCGCGGAAATATCATTGAGCGTCAGGGTGAATGCTCCCAAGGGCACATTCGGCTGATAGACGCCGACATACCAGATATCCGCCTCGTGATCGACTCGTTGCAGAATCCCATTCGTGCTGCTCCCATCCACATACCGGACTGGGGTGAATGCCACATTGCCAACCGTCCGTTTTTTCCAAATCCCAGGTGCTTGCGCCCGTCGGATTGCGACTTCTGTGCCGGCGGGTGCTCCGGTTAGGTTGAGCTGCCAGCCCAGAGTTCCTACCTGCGCGGCGAAGTCAGGCACCCGATAGTACCGCCATCCTACACGCGTCGGTTGGTCGTTCACCACGACGCTGCGGTAGCCTAGATCGGTGAAAAGCGGGGTGCCATTTCTGATTCCCGTCTCATACGCCGCCGTGCCGCTCACGGTCACGAACCAGGTGCCGTTCGTGAGATCGGGTGCGACGAGGGTCAGACTGTCATCCACGGCACCCAGCGCATCGGAGGCTGCGTCATTTTCCGTCTCGGAGGGTACCGTTTCTTTTTTGACCCACACACTCGGGTCTCCAGAAAGACGATTTAGAGTCACATCCCACGCGATTTGCCCAGACGGTACATCCACTCGGAAAACTCGGTAGGGCGCACCGGGCACTGCGAAGGTCGGCACATTGCCATTATATGCCATGCTTTCGATTTGCTGAATTCGTGAATCCAAGGAAACTTGTGAACCCGCTAGTCCTGTCACACTGACGAAGTAACTGTCCGATCCCAGACCCAAGTAGGGCGGTACGAGGAGCAGGCTTCCGTTTTGCTTTCGGTCAACCAGTTGGCTTACATTAAAAAGAATCGGCACCAGCGATTTTCTCACGCCGATGGTTTGTGTTCCACCGTTCAGCCACAAGGACCACGCCGGGACATTCGGTGGCAACGTAACTTTGTAGAATAGCACCCCTTCTGGCGGGAAGGTCTGGTTGCTCACTCCCCCGTTCTGGCTCGCCTCGCCGATATTATAAACTCCGTTGTTATTGCTGTCCGTAAAAGGCAAGCTCCCTAGGTCTTTGACGTAAGCCTCCCCTGTCACCACTGACCACGCATTACTTACGCCGGTGGCCTGAACCAGTAGATACCAATCCTCGCCCGGTGCGAAATCCACCTTGCTGAGAATAAGCCCGTCGCTCCCGGGCAAGGCCGAGGTTTTGACCCCCGCTTGACCGATCACTGGAATGTCGCCCCGGAACAAATACAAATTTGCCTCTCCGCTGGTCACTCTGAGGCGAGTTCTCCAAGCCTCCACCGAGCGAGTATTGATCCGGTAATAGTAGCTCCCCGCTGCCGCCGATGGTTGACTGGCCCCGACTGTGCCGAGATCCGTCGCCCCGTCATCCCACGAAAGGTTCTGGGGACTGGTGGATGATTGACCGAAAACACTCGCCCAACTCATTAACCACCAGATGGCCAGACAGAAAGTTAGCTGTAAACCGCGCACGTTTTTATTCATCACAAGATTTGGTAAGTATTCAAAAGTCGGGGCTTAATCTTAAACCCAAAGCTAAAGAAAAGCTGAAAATCTGGCTAAACATATCAATCTGTCAAGATTCGGTCACGGAACAATTTCGTCACCCACGCCACGGCCCGGGTTCTGCTTGGCGCGTGTCCCATTATTTAGTGACATGACAAGGGTGAAACTTTTCAGCAAAGTCAATGCGTCGAGGGGAGAGGTCCCCGGTTTCATTCATGACAAAGACAAAAGAGGCCGCACGAATGTGCGGCCTCTTTTGTTTGATGATAGAGGAGGATCGCAACGGACTGATGTCTCGGACTACTTTAGGAAGAATTGGCGATTGCGGATTATCGATTGCGGGTTAGAACACGCCCGCAGTATTTCAATTTTATTATCCCCAATCATTTCACTCATGTCATCGCCATCTGCTATTCCACAATCTGTCATCGTCATTGGCGGAACCATCGCCATTGACCACGTCAAGACTCCGGAGGCGGAGGGGGCGAACTTGCTGGGGGGATCGGCAGCTTATGCCGCGCTGGCAGCGTCGTTTTTCAGCCGGCCAGTGTCGTTGATCGGGATCATCGGACACGACTTCCCGCAGGAACATTTGGCAATGTTAGAGGGACGAGGAGTTTTGCTGGATGGGGTGGAACGCTCGGAAAACGAGTCGTTTACTTGGTCCGGCGAGTACCACGCGAACATGAACGAGCGGACGACGCATCGGGTGGGGTTGAATGTCCTGGAGAGCTGGCAGGTGAAGGTGCCGGCGGTATCGGCCGGGGCGCAGATTGTGGTGCTGGCGAATATGTCGCCGGACAATCAGATGGAAATGCTGGGACAGTGCGGAATTTCTGAGCGCGGCACAGGGGAGCGATTTGTCATCGCGGATACGATGGACCTTTGGATCGAGATTGCCAACGAGCGGCTGCATGAGGTGCTGCCGCATTTGGATTTATTTGTGCTCAACGAGGGCGAAGCTCGCGAGCTGGCAGGAACTTCTAACTTGATCAAGGCGGGGGGCTTACTCTTGGAAAAAGGGCCGAAGCATGTGGTGGTAAAGCTGGGAGAGTTCGGGGCGATTTTGTTTTCTTCAAATTCTGCGGGTTCGGGGATCGAGTTGTTCCGTGCATCCGCGTGGCCGCTGGAGGCAGTGGCGGATCCGACAGGTGCTGGCGATACGTTCCTCGGGGCGATGGCGGGTTATTTGGCGGCGCAGGGCGCGCCGCCCTACGATACAGCGGCCCTGCGGCAGGCGATCGTGCAGGGGTCGATGTTAGCGTCGTTCACTTGTGAGGCGTTTTCGACGCGGCGGCTTGAAGAGCTTTCGATGGAAGATTTGGCGGAGCGCTTGGAATTGTTTCGGGCAGCGACGCATTGGTGATTTGGAGGGCGTAGGTAGCGCGCTTTTGATAAAAGCGCATGCCAATGAGAGGCGAAAGAGGTGTCCATCCGAATTCCGTTCCGTTGTTCATGGGCTTTTCTTTCGCCTCGCATTGGCTGCTGCCTTGTCAAGGCAGCGCTACCTTCTCGGCTGCGCTTTGGCCTCGCGGTGGCGCGCTACTGGATGCTTAGCCCGAGGGTGGTAATCATCATCGCGGTCGCGGCTTGGACATCGGGGGCTTTGAGCAGATCGGAGACGATGACGACGCGGCGTGCTCCGGCGGCAAGGACTTGGGGGAGCGTCTGGCGAGTAATGCCGCCGATGCAGAAGGCGGGGATTTGACTGCCGACTTCGCGTTCCATCGCGGCGATTTCCTGGAGGCCGATGGCAGGGCGACCGGCTTTGGTGGGTGTGGGGAAAAGCGGGCCGAAGCCGATGTAGTCGAAACCCTCAGCGAGGGCGGCGCGAGCTTGGGCGAGGGAGTGGGTGGAGCGGCCGACTAGGAAGGGAAGGGCGACTGGGGATGAAGAGGATGAATGAAGGCCGGAATGAATTCCACGCTCCGGTGGGAGCGGGCCATCGTCTTGGCCGAGGTGGACGCCGTCGGCACCGATTTCTAGGGCGAGGGCGGGGTGGTCGTTGAGGATGAAGGGAACTCCTGCGGCGCGGCAGAGAGGGAGGAGTTTCTCAGCGACACGGCGGATGGTGGCGAGATCGTGGCCCTTGGCGCGGAGTTGGAGGAGGTGGGCACCGCCTTTTAGGAGGGATTGGGTGACGGATTCGGCGTTTTCCTCCGGGGTGTAGCCGAGGTCGAGGATGCAGTAGAGACGCATAGAATGAAGAGGAAGAGTCAAAGGTCGAAGGTCTTAAAGTCGAAGGTAGAGTGAGAGAAGAGCTGCGCGCTTGGCGATCCGTTCCATGACATTTAGACCTTCGACTTTCGGACTTTTAGACCTTTCTTTCCTCGAGGTATCTCGCGACCCAGCCGATGTCGTAGGTGCCGGCGGCGAAGTCGGGGTGGGCGATGATTTCCTGCTGGAAGGGGATGGTGGTCTTGATGCCGCGGATCATGAACTCGCCGAGGGCGCGCTTCATGCGGGCGATGGCGATCTCGCGAGTGGCTCCGGTGACGATGAGCTTGGCGATCATGGAGTCGTAGTGCGGCGGGACGGTGTAGCCGGAATAGACGTGGGTATCGACGCGGACGCCTTTGCCGCCGGGGGCATACCAAAGGTCGATGGTGCCGGGGCTGGGGGTGAAGTTGTTAAAGGGGTCCTCGGCATTGATG
>JANPAU010000235.1:0-3890 GCA_031430055.1 Akkermansiaceae bacterium
CGATGGGAAGACGATCAAGTTCCCCGCCGCCAAGATCGTCGAGCCCATCGCCGGCACGGATCTGACCTATGAAGATCTCGCGCTGCGCTTCTTCTACTGGCCGAATCCCCAACTCGAAGGCACCGAGGACGTCGGCGGGCAACCTTGTTATAAACTCCGCGTCGACAAGCCGAAGGGTGCGCCCGGCCGCTATGAAGTGGTCTATGTCTGGGTCCACACCAAGTTCGGAGCCTTCATGCGCATCCGAGGCCATGACAAAAACGGTGGGCTGGTGAAAGAATTCGAGGTGCAGGAAATCATGAACGTCGGCGACAATGTCTATACACTCCGTAAAATGCAAGTCGCCACCTGTGACCCCGCGACCGGGCGGCGGGCATCGATCACCGACGTCACCTTCGACCGGCCGAACAAAGTCACCCCACGCGGCGTGCGTTAGATATTCCCGGCTCATGCGCCGCTGGACCGATTCCCACAACCATCTCCAGGACCCTCGCCTCGGAGATCCCACGCCGCTCATTGCTGCGATGAAATCCTCCGGCATCGCCCGCTGCGTTGTCAATGCCACCTGCGAGGCCGATTGGGCGGTGGTGGAAAATTTGGCAGACACCGAGCCCGAATTTGTGTTTCCCGCCTTCGGCATTCATCCGTGGCATGCGCATACGACGACTTCGGGTTGGCAAGAGAAGCTGCGTTTTTTGCTAGAGAAGCACCCGCAAGCGGCCATCGGCGAGTGTGGGCTGGACGCATGGATTTCCAAGCCACCCATGGAAATCCAGCGGCCGGTTTTCCTTGACCAACTGCGCCTTGCCCGCGAACTCAACCGCCCTCTAACGATTCATTGCCTCAAAGCGTGGAGTGCGCTGTTCGATGCATTTACCGAAGCTCCGCCGCCTCCGCGTTTTCTCATGCACTCCTTCGGCGGCTCCATCGAGACCGCCCGCCGACTCATCCCACTCGGTGCTTTCTTTTCTTTTTCCGGTTACTTCCTGCATCCTCGGAAATCCTCCGTGCTTGAGGTCTTCCGCCAGCTCCCGAACGACCGGATTCTGCTAGAAACCGACGCGCCCGACATGCTCCCGCCGCTGGAAATCGTCACCCATCCACTTCCGGGAAATCACAACCACCCGGCGAATTTACCTGCCATCGGCCACGCCCTCGCCGCCGTGCTCGGCATGTCACCGGAAAGGCTCGCAGAGATCACCCATCGGAACGCGCAAGACTGTTTCGGCTTTTGAAGCTGCGTTGCGTGATCGCTGGAGATGGAGCCGTGCTCGCGACTTCTTCGGCGCTTGGCATATCCTCAGGTGCCTACTTTAACAGAAGCATGAACAGGAGATTCACATGGCACAGGTATTTCTCACAATTGCACTGGCCCAGTTAGACTGACCAACAGCGGATCGATCATCATGAGCGGGGCGATGCTTCAGAATCAGGGGCCACAGAAAATCATCGTTTGGAAATGAAAACCTATTGGACGCAGTGCCAAGCTTTAGCCGAGGGGCATGATGGAGTCCTACGGTAAGCCTTGCGCAAGCTGTGCACGAGGACTAGTGATGCGGCATGGACCTCGCCGATTTCCGCAAAGAATACTCCGACCGTGGCTTGAAACGTGAGGAGATGAATGCCGACCCCGTGGCGCAGTTTTCAACCTGGTTCGCCCAAGCCACCGAGCTCGGACTCCACGAGCCGAACGCGATGACCCTCGCCACCGTGGACGAGAGCGGGATGCCCTATCAGCGCACGGTGCTACTTAAATACTACGACATCGACGGCTTCGTCTTCTTCACGAACTACGGCAGCCGTAAAGCGCAACAAATGGCAGAAAACCCGCGGGTAAGCTTGCTCTTCCCGTGGATCACGCTCGAGCGGCAGGTGATCATCCAAGGCACGGTGGAGAAAATCAGCAGCGCCGAGTCACTCAAATACTTTATTTCGCGTCCGCGTGAGTCGCAAATCGGCGCGTGGGTTTCTAACCAGAGCGAAGTCATCACCTCGCGAAAATTTCTCATGCAAAAGCTCGCCGAAATTAAAGAAAAATTCTCCCACGGCGAGATTCCACTCCCCTCATTCTGGGGCGGCTACCGGGTGGTGCCCCAGACGATCGAGTTCTGGCAAGGCGGCCCGGCGCGACTGCATGACCGATTTCTCTACCGCAAGAACGATGACGCATGGAAAATCGAGCGTCTTTCGCCTTGAGTGGACCGTTTCGTAAAATCCACGAAAGAATCCGCACTCATCAACGTATCTGCCCGCTTCAAATGATCACTTTTAAATCCCTTGTCACCTCACTCGTCACCTTCATCCTCGGTGGCATTTCCACACAGGCTGCCGAATGGCTGAGTCTCCCGGCCAAAGCGGGGACTTCGAATGGCAAAAATATCGTCCTCATCGCCGGCGACGAAGAATATCGCAGCGAGGAATCCTGCCCGATGCTTGCCAAAATTCTCAGCCAAAAGCACGGATTCAACTGCGTCGTGCTCTTCTCCATCAATCCGGACGGCGGCTACGTCGACCCGAATTTCCAAAAAAACCTTCCCGGCACCCAAGCCCTGGATTCCGCCGACTTGATGATCATCGGCACCCGCTTCCGGCAGCTCCCCGATGACCAAATCGCGCGATTCGCCGCCTACCTCAATGCCGGCAAGCCAGTCATCGGCTTCCGCACCGCCACCCACGCCTTCAGGGGCGACGCCAAGACCGGCGACTTCAAATGGGCTAATTTCGGCATCAACATTCTCGGCGAAGAATGGGTAAGCCACCATGGCAACCACAAGGTCGAAGGGACGCGCAGCGTGATCGAGGCGGCCAATGCCAAACATGAAACGCTCAAAGGAGTCGGCGAAATCTTCGGTCCTACCGATGTTTACGGCATTAAGAACCTCGACCAAAATGCTGCGACCATCCTGCTCCGCGGCGCAGTCACCGAAACCTTGGATCCTTCGTCAAAAAATCTGGAAGGCCCGAAAAATAACCCGATGATGCCGCTTGCTTGGCTCCGCGAATACACCGCTCCTAACGGCACGACCAAGGGCAAGGCCTTCTGCACCACGCTCGGCTCCAGCACCGATTTCGCCGACGAAGACCTTCGCCGCTTGATGGTCAACGCCTCGCTCCATCTCACCGGTTTGAAAATCCCGGAGAAAGCCGAAGTCGGCTACATCGATCCATTTCAGCCGACCGACTACAGTGCAATCGACGCGAAGGACTACTACAAGACCCTCAATCTCAAGCCCGCCGACTACGCCCTCGGCAAGAGTCCTGCTACCGGTCTTCCCGGAAAGCCGCCCAAGCCCGTAAGCCAAGACAGCTCAAAAAAAAACTCTGACCCCCAGCGCCACGCGCCGCACGACGAGCCAGCCACCACAGCCGTAGTCCGACCTCAAGCCGTCGGTCCTCCGGGGGCCGGGGAAAGCCTCGTGTTCATCGGCAACGGCCTTGCCGAACGCGACGTTTATTACAGCCGGCTAGAGACCGAATTTCACCTTCGCTATCCCGACAAGCAACTCGTCATCCGCAACATGGGCCGTCCCGGCGATACGCCAGGCTTCCGTCCACATCCGGCCCGCGCATCGCAATGGGCCTTCCCGGGCGCGGAGAAATTCCGCCCACAAAATTCTCCGCATAGCGGCAATGGATTTTTCTCAACACCCGACCAATGGCTCACCCACCTGAAGGCCGACACCATCGT
Organism: Akkermansiaceae bacterium; assembly: GCA_031430055.1. Taxonomy (GTDB): domain Bacteria; phylum Verrucomicrobiota; class Verrucomicrobiia; order Verrucomicrobiales; family Akkermansiaceae; genus Luteolibacter. The sequence goes on from JANPAU010000235.1 coordinate 3,689, forward strand.
TGCCTTTTTCGGTTATAACGAATCTTTCGACGGGCCGAAAGGCGTGGCAAACTATGAGGCGGAACTCGACGCCTTCGTCGTCCACACGCTCAGCAAGGCCTACAATGGCACTGCCGCCCCCCGCCTCGTGTTGGTCTCGCCGATTGCCTATGAAGACTTGTCAAAAACCAAAGATCTTCCCGACGGCTCGGCTGAGAATGCC
>JANPAU010000236.1:0-10453 GCA_031430055.1 Akkermansiaceae bacterium
AACCAGTCGATTTGAAGGTCGCAGAAATCCTCAATGTCGGAAAAGCAGTTCATGCCGCAAAGCATGGCACTGACGGCCATGAAGAGCACCTCGCCGAAATGATGCAGTTTGTTGCCGCCGGTGCGTGGGTCTTCGATGACGGAGAATGAGGCGATGCAGGCGGGCAGGCCACCGGACCAGTCGGATTTATTGGGATTGCGAGGCATTCCTCACGTTACACCCACTAGATATAGCGTATCAGTCTTAATTATCACGGTTTACAAACTATTTTCCGGCTTTCCCTAGCTTGATCGCCGTGCGGAAGAACTTCTGGGTTGGGTGGAATTGGGGAGTTGTCTGGAACTGGTGAGGGCGGATTCAGTCGAGATCGAGTGGGCTGGGTGCGCCTGCGCCGGGACGTTTCATGACGTGGAGATAAATCATGGTGGTCTCGACGCTGGCGTGTCCCAAGAGCGACTGGACGGTGCGAATATCGGTGCCGGATTCGAGTAGATGGGTTGCAAAAGAATGGCGCATCGTGTGGCAAGTGGCGCGCTTGGGGATGGCGACCTTACGGACGGCATCTTTAAATTGGCGTTGCAAGGAAACTTCTTTGAGGTGGTGTCGGGCGACGCGACCGGTGCGTGGATGAGGGCAGAGTGTGGCGGAGGGAAAAAAGATATTCTGGTGGCAGAAGCGGATGAAGCGGCGGTTCCAATAAACGTCAGGTTTCCTCGGTAGCAACGGCATGACCTTTGAGCCGGATGGCGCGGCGGAGGGCATCGATTAGGTTGGTGAGTTCGACAGCGGGATCCTCGGAGCGAGACGCTCCGGGAACGGACTGGAGCGGGGACGCTCCAGCTACCTGGATCGTTTCGCAGGCGAGGATGCGGGCGGCATCCACGGCTTGGCGGAATTGCCAATCGAAGATGGAGGCCGAGCGACTAAGGGCATCGAAATAGGCTTGGGTGCGTTCGGCGGAGGGGGGGTAGAGATTCTTAAATTCAAAAATCAACAATCGGAGTTCGTCAATCGTCAATCGATGGTGCGCGAGCTGCGGTTTGATTGATGATTGATGGTTGTTTGTTTTGAATTATTGACTTTGGATTGGGAAGAAGATGAATGAATGAAGGCCGGATTGAAATCCGCGCTCCGTTGGATAAGGGCTTCATGTTTCTGGCGACTTTTCCTCAGTGTAGGTACCTATTCAGGCAAGTGCGTAAAATTCCCCGCTCCGGTTCGTTGCTTCATTTTGTCTGAGGTAGCTCGCATGATGCAGGCATCCCACAAAAAAACCGCACCCGGTGAGGAGTGCGGTTTTTGTGAAATCTAGGAAGATTAACGCTTGGAAAACTGGAAGCGCGCGCGGGCACCTGGTTGACCTGGCTTTTTCCGTTCCTTCATCCGTGGGTCACGAGTGAGGAAACCGAGCGGCTTGATCACCTTGCGGTGTGCAGGGTCCACGAGAGTGAGCGAACGGGAAATCGCGTGGCGGATCGCAATCGCTTGGGATTGCTTGCCGCCGCCTTTGACGACCACGTTCAGGTCGAACTTGTTCGAAAGGGAAAGGGCCAAGAACGGTGCAAGCACGTTGTTCTGAAGCTCGATAGTCGGCAGGTATTCTTCGAAGTTGCGTGCGTTGATGATGATTTGGCCGGTGCCTTCGGTCATCCAGACGCGGGCTACGGCGGTTTTGCGGCGGCCGGTGGCGCTTTGAGTAGTGGTGGCGGTCATTTTGGGAGAAATATTAAATTATTTGACGGCGTGGGCGGTAGGCGCTTGGGCTTCGTGCGGGTGAGTTTCACCTGCATAGACCTTGAGCTTGCCGAATTGGGCGCGGCCGAGGCGGGTCTTCGGGATCATTCCCCAGACGGCGCGCTCGACGAGTAAGATCGGACGGCGCTCGCGGACGATGCGTGGAGTCTCGACCTTTTGGCCACCGACGTAGCCGGAGAAACGGGTGTAAATCTTGGAGGTCTCCTTGGTGCCGGTGAGGACAACTTGGTCAGCATTGATGACGACGACAAAGTCACCGGTATCTACGTGGGAGGTGAAAATTGGCTTGTGCTTGCCGCGGAGGAGGCGGGCGGCCTCAACAGCGACTTGGCCTAGGATCTTGCCCTTGGCATCGATCACATACCACTTGCGCTCAACTTCGTGCGGCTTGGCGGAAAACGTCTTCATGTGCTTGTAATAAAAAATAGCTTCGGACACACGTCATGTGCGAAGGGGTGGGGAAACTAGGGAGCCGATTTCGGAGTGTCAATCGGGAAATCTCAAGAATTTCGGAGCGGAATTGTGGTTGGGATTCAAAGGGATTTGGCCCGCTCGCGAGTCTCGCTAGCAATTCATACCGATGGGAAAGCAGGTGAGGGGATTAACCTTTGCTTTTCAGCGGGCACGCGGGCTTTTAGGGTTTTCGGCAAGGATGAGTGCGATCTTGGTAATTAATAGTGGCAGTTCCTCGCTGAAGTGTTCGTTGCTCGCCACCGCCAGTGAAGCGGTGCTGGCGCACGGGGTGGCGGAGGAACTCGGTGGGCCAGATGCGGTGCTGCGGTTTTCCGCCGAGGATGGGCGGGAAATGGTGCTGGCCCTGCCAGGTGCTGGGCACGAGGAGGCGTTGGAGGCGATTTTGGACCAGATGGGTGAATTCGCGTTGGTGGGCATCGGCCACCGGGTCGTACACGGCGGGGAGAAATTTTCAGTGAGTGTGCGAATTAACGACGCAACCTTGGCGCAAATCGACGAGTGCTCGCCCTTGGCACCGCTTCACAATCCGGCGAACGTGACGGGTATCCGGGCGGCGAGGGCGAGATTTCCGGATCTCCCGCATGTCGCGGTGTTCGATACCGCGTTTCACCAGACTTTACCGCAGCACGCCTATTTGTATGCGCTCCCTTACGAATATTATAAAGAGCATCATGTGCGGCGTTACGGATTTCACGGAACGAGCCACCGCTACGTCGCCACCGAGGCGGCTAGATTGCTCAAAGAGCCTCTGCGAAATCTGCATTTACTCACGGCTCATTTGGGAAATGGCTGCAGCGCTTGCGCCATCCGGAGCGGTGTGAGTGTGGATACGACCATGGGGTTCACCCCGCTCGAAGGCCTCGTCATGGGAACGCGCTCGGGTGATATTGACCCAAATCTCCACGAATTTCTCGCCCGCACGCTCGGTCAATCGCTTGAGGAAATCACCGCCACCTTGAATCGCCGCAGCGGCTTGCTTGGACTCTCCGGTCTGAGCAATGACATGCGGACCCTCACAGAAGCCGCCGCCGGTGGGCACGCGCTGGCGGCGATCGCGATCGAGGTTTTCTGCTATCGTCTCGCCAAGGGCTTGCTCGGTCTCTGCGCGGCGCTCGACCGGGTAGATGCACTGGTCTTCACCGGAGGCATCGGCGAAAATTCCGCAATCGTTCGCAGTAAAACCTTGGAGAATCTCAAGCTTCTCGGCCCCGTTCTCGATGTGGACCGCAATGAGGGCCATGGCCGTGAATCCGCTGGTTTGATTAGTTCTGAGCTTTCTCCGCTTGCTGTGTTAGTCGTTCCCACCAACGAGGAGCTGGTTATCGCTCGCGAAACTGCTGCCCTTCTCTAACTCCAATCATGTCTTCCCAACTGCCCCGCATTCTCTTCCTCGCTCCCAGCGGGCGCGAGGTCGGCCTTACCACCATCGCCTTGGGTCTCGTTCGCGCCCTCGACTCCCGCGGCGTGCGGGTGGGTTTCTGCAAACCCATCGGCCAGCGAGTCGCGCATGACGACGGCCCAGAGCGCTCGACCTTATTCATTCGCGCCACCACCACACTGCTACCTGCCGATCCGATCTATCCAGTCGAGGCAGCGCAGCTCATTTCATCTGGCGAAACCGAGCAACTGCTAGAAAAAGTCATCGCGAAATTTCATGAATCCTGTGGCGACGCCGATGTCATGGTCGTCGAAGGCATCGTCCACTCGCCGGAATGGCCGACTGCCGCTGCGATCAATAAAAAACTCGCCCGCGCGCTGAGTGCCAACGTCATCATCGTCGGCACCATGCATCACACCGCGCCGGAGGAGTTCGACTCGCTGATGGAGTTGTCTGTCCGCGATTTCGGCGGAGTGGCGTCAGGAAATGTGCTTGGCTGCATCATCAACCGCGTGCCGATTTCTTATGGAGATCAATTGCTTCAAATTCGCGACTCCCTTCCAAAATTCTGCCCTTTCATCGAGCACTCGAAGCTTCCGATCATCGGCGCAATTCCCGACAAGCCAAGTCTCGCGGCTCCCCGCACCATCGATCTGGCTCACCATCTATCAGCAAAGATCATTCACCCGGGAGAAATCGAAACGCGGCGGGTGAAAAACTTCAGCCTGCTCGCCCGCAGCGTGCCGAATATGCTCGGTGCCTTCAAGCCGGGCAGTCTCCTCATCACCCCAGCCGAACGCGCGGATGTGGTGATCGCCGCGTCCATGGCGGCTCTCAATAAAGTGGCCATGGCAGGAATCCTACTCACTGGCGATACCGAGCTGCCCGATGGGATCTTGGAATTCTGCCGCCCGGCGCTGGATACCGGACTGCCCATTCTTTCTGTAGAGACCAACAGTTGGGAAACCGCGACTCACGTCTCACAGATGAGTTCGGAAGTCCCCACCGATGATCTCGAGCGCGTGCGCCGCTCGATGGATTTTATCGCATCTCGGATCGATGCTGTCTGGTTAGCGGAACGGACGTCGGTGCCCGTAGAAGCTCGTATGTCGCCCGCCGCATTTTGTTACCGACTGGTCGCGCTTGCTCGCAAATCACCCAAGCGCATCGTTTTACCCGAAGGCACCGAGCCACGGACGATTCGCGCCGCTACCTTGTGCTCTCGCCGTGGAATTGCCCACTGCATCCTGCTAGGTGATCCTGCGACCATCCATCAAGTCGCCGAGGGGTTAGAAGTCAGTTTGCATGCAGACATCGAGATTATTAATCCCGCCGTGGTCCGGCAGAATTACATACAGCCACTTTTTGAAATGCGGAAGCACAAGGGGATTACCGAGCAAGAAGCTGCCGAAATGTTGGAGGATAACGTCTGGTTGGGCACCGTGATGTTAGCTCTGGGCGAGGTGGATGGCCTAGTTTCCGGAGCCATTCACTCGTCTGCCAATACCATTCGCCCCGCGCTGCAGATCATTAAAACCAAACCTGATGCCAAAGTGGTCTCCTCGGTCTTTTTCATGTGCCTTCCCGAACAAGTGTTGGTCTATGGAGATTGCGCCGTAAATCCAGATCCGGACGCAGAAATGTTAGCTGACATCGCCATTCAGAGTGCGGGGTCGGCCGAGACCTTTGGTCTGGCAGCCCGCGTCGCGATGATTAGCTACTCGACCGGCGAGTCCGGCACGGGTTCCGATGTGGAAAAAGTCCGTGAAGCCACTCGCCTTGCCCGCGAGAAGCGTCCTGATATTCTGTTGGATGGACCGCTGCAATACGACGCCGCCGCCATCGCCGAGGTCGCCGCACAGAAGGCTCCGGACAGCCCGGTCGCTGGCCGCGCCACCGTCTTTATTTTCCCCGATCTCAATACGGGCAATACCACATACAAAGCTGTGCAGCGCAGCGCCAACGTCCTCAGTGTCGGCCCAATCCTACAAGGCATGCGCCGCCCGGTGAACGATCTATCACGCGGCTGTCTTGTCGATGACATCGTTTACACCATCGCTGTCACGGTGGTGCAAGCGCAGGCTGGAGAGGCTCATTGATGGATTGAGCGGGCAAGATGAAGTCACAAGGATTTCATGCGAGAAACGCCTCGATGAGTTCATCAATCACCGCATCCGCCATGGGCTGAACTTCGCCGATGGAGTGGCTGAGGATCACGGCCTCGGCGGTGGATTCAAGGACTTCCAAGCGGTCAAATGCGTCGAGGATGGTTTTTCCAAGCACCAATGCGCAGTCGTTCTCGATGAGGGCGATGGGAAACTCGGGAGTCATTGATTCCGCGATTTTAGCGGGCGAGTCATAGACCCAGGAAAATGGCAGAACCGCCACGTCGCGGAGGAAAATGTAACTCTCTGGAATCGTCCGCGTATCGAGCAGGGTGGCGGACGCGGAAAATGCGGTGGCGTTGACCGGGGTGGCGTTGACGATGGAGTGGATCTCCGGGTGCTTTTGATAGATCAGGCGGTGGAGATGGCACGCGGCACTCGGCCGGGTGCCACGCTCGCGGCGACCTTGATGGATGAGCGCGAGTTGGTCTGGGGTGATCGTCGCCCGGTCTACCAGCCCGGTGCTGATGAGGAAAGAGTCATTTCCCAAGCGCACTGAAAAGCTGCCGGCGTTACTGATGAGAAGGCGCTGGTGATAGCCGCGACGGATGAAGTCGCAGAGTTCGCGGCGCAGGGCGCGTTCCTCACTGGTCGCTGGTGCGGGGTCGAATTCTTCGAGCGCGACTACCGGTTTTTCACCGACTGCCAATTGCTCAGAGTTGAGATATTTCACCGGACCGAGGGCGCGGGCTTTGATCACGGTCTTGGCGGTGAATTCCAAGGTTTCAAAGCGGCGGAAGGCGTCTGGGAAATCCACTCCACCCACGACGACGCCGTGATTTTCTAACATCACGCAATCATGTCCGGCGGCGAAGACCGTGGCGATCCGCTCGCCTAGCAGATTGCTTCCAGGCAACGCATAAGGGGCGAATCCGACTTCACCGCAGACGGTGTGGGCCTTGGTGAAAAGGCGGGTATCCGGTGCTTGGCCGCAAATGCTGAAGGCGACGAGCGCGACGGGATGCGCATGTACGATGGCTCCAAGATCCGGGCGGGCGGCGTAGATTTGCTTGTGGAAGGGGAATTCGGACGAGGGCTTGTGGCGTCCCTCGGTGCTGCCATCGGGTAGAACTCGGACGATGTCCTCCACCCGCAGCGCGCCTTTGTCCACTCGTGCAGGGGTGATCCAGATGGAGCCGTCGGCATCGCGGATGGAGAGATTCCCACCGGAAGTCGTGGTCATCCGGTATTGATAGATTCGCGCCATCGCTTGGACGAGGCGCTCGGCAGGGTGGGTGATATCTCGCATGAGTGAATTCAGAATTGAGATCAATCGAGAGGAAACTCGCCATCGCTATCAATCCCTAACCAACCGAGGCGACCAAAGGCGCGGTAGAGTGATGGGATGGGCTCGCCTTCTTCTTCACCTTCGCCGTGCTCGATGGTGGCTGTACTGCTGAGTCCGTGATTGCACTCGATGCTGATGACCGTGGTATAGGTGGCGAGATAGATCCAGTCACCCCAGGCCTTGGCCTCGTGGCGAGGGTCGAAGTGTTCCTTGCGCAAGGAGGCTAGAATATCAGTGATGGCGCTGGGTGCGGCGTTGTCGGGAAGTTTGAGGAGTGTTTCCATGAAAGTGGTGTGTGGTTTGGTGGGAATACTTACGCGATTCAATTGCTGGGTCGAGGATCGTTTGCGAAAGTTGCTTCGCAAAGTTTCGCGTAAGAGCCCGCGAGCGCGAGAAGTTCATCGTGAGTGCCTTGTTCGACGAGCTTGCCGTGGTGCAGGACACAGATGCGGTCCGCCTTCTGGACGGTGGAGAGGCGGTGGGCAATGACAAAACAAGTGCGATCAGAACGGAGGTTTTCAAGCGCTTCTTGGACAAGCCGCTCGGTGTGGTTGTCGAGGGCGGAGGTGGCCTCGTCGAGCAAGAGCAATGGCGGATTCTTCAGCAGGGCGCGGGCGATGGAGAGGCGTTGTTTTTCTCCACCTGAGAAACGACTGCCACGCTCGCCCGCGACGGTGTCCAGTCCATCCGGGCTGGCCCGGACGAATGAGGCGGCATTGGCGGCTTCGAGGGCGGTCCAGATGTCCTCGTCGCTAGCGTCTTGTTTGGCGAGCTTGAGGTTCTCGCGAAGGGTGGTGTTAAAGAGGAAGCTCTCTTGAGTGACGTAGCCGAGCTGATCGCGCAGCCATTCCTTAGAAACTCCGTCTAACGGGATGCCGTCGATGAGAATGCTGCCGCCGGTGGGTTCGTAGAAACGGGTGAGCAGGTTGAGCACGGTGGATTTGCCGGCACCCGTGGCACCGACAAGAGCGATCGTTTGTCCTGGGAGCGCTTCGAGGGTGAGTCCGTTGATGGTGGGTGCGTCGTCCGAGTAGGCGAATGAGACGTTTTCAAACTGCACATGGCCGGTCATGGTTGGCGGGCGCAAGCCTTCGGTTAGGTTGCTTTCATCCGGCGTGTCGATGATTTTAAAGACCCGCTCGGCAGAGACGATGCCACGAGTGAAGGTTTGTGAGAGAGTGTTGATGCGGGAAATCGGATCGAAGAGAAATCCCCATGCGACGAGGAAGGAAACGACCACGCCCGGCTGGATATCCCCCTTGAGCGCAGCCCATGCGCCGTAGGCCACCATGAGGATGATGCCCGACTCTGCGATGAATGAGACGGCGGGCCAGACGAGCGATTGCCCGCGCATGACGGACATGGTTTTTTCCCCGACCTTGCGGGATGCTTTGTCGAATGTTTCCAGTGCCTGTGGCTCGACCGTATAGGCTTTGATCTGGCGGATACCGGAAAGGTTGTCATGGAGGATGGCATTGAGCGCGGAGCTGGCCTCGGAGGACTCGCGCCACATCGGCTCGGAGCGGCGGCTCCACCAAGTCGTTAGAATGGCGATGAAGGGCAAGGGAATGAGCGTCACAAGCGTGAGCTGCCACGAGAACCAGAACATGTAGCCCATCACGATGAGGAACTGAAGCAGCGCAGCGATGGCTTGGTCCACGCCCTCGATGATGACGCGGTTAGTCGTGGGGACGTCGTTGGCGACGCGGGACATGATCTCGCCCGAGGAGTTGGAATCGAACCATTTTACCGGCAGGCGTTGTAGCTTGTCGTAGAGTTCCACGCGGATGAGGTGGGTGAGCTTGAGCTCCAGCGAGTTGTTATAATAGGTGCGTAGCGTGAAAATCGCCTGCCGTAGGAGAATCGCGCCGATGCCGATGGCGGCGGTAGGAATGATGAGGTCCGGGCGTTTTTTCGCGATGATCACATCGATGAATTGCATGGTGATTCCCGGCAGGACAAGCACGAGCACGGTGCAAGCGACGGCCATCAGCAGCGACAGTGCACTCTGCATGGGGAAGCGAAACGTGTGGCGGAGAATCCGCAAGAAAGTGGACATGCAGGAAGAGTGGGAAGGGGAATCCGGGGTGTGGCAAGCGGGAAGTGGGTTGCGAACAGGGGGACTCATCGAGATTGCGCGCATTCCGGATGTTTCAATTTTGTAACTTGAAAGATTACATTCGTTGCAGGAAATCTGAAAATGCGCCTGTATGGGGTGCATGATCAAAAACTATTCAGTAATCGGGCTGGTGCTCGCCCTCGTGCTGCCAGTGTTGGGCCAAGCGGTTCCGAAGGTATTGCCGATTGGTTCCTCGGCACCGGATTTCTTGCTGCCAGGGACGGATGGGAAGACCTACACGCTGGCGAATTTCAAAGACTCCAAGGTGCTCTGTGTGATTTTCACCTGCAACCATTGCCCGGATTCCGTCGCGGCGGCTTCTCGGACCGAGCAGATTTATCAAGACTATAAGAGCAAGGGTGTGGCGCTGGTCGCAGTGAATTCAAACAATCCAAATAGCCTTACTCCCGACGAACTTGGTTACTCGCCCTTCGGTGACTCGCAGGCGGAAATGGCACCCTTTGCCAAAGACTACGGTTGGACTTTCCCATACCTCTACGATGGCGAAAAACAACAATTCGCCACCGCTTGCGGGGCGCAATCCACCCCACATGTTTTCCTCTTCGATGGTGAGAGGAAATTGCGTTATACCGGGCGGATGGACGATGGTGGGCGCAATGCCGGAGCCGTCGACAAGAGCTATTTACGCGACGCGCTCGATGCGGTGCTCGCCGGAGCTGAGGTGAAGGAACCCGTCACCCGGTCATTCGGATGTTCGACGAAGTGGCTTTTTAAAAACAGCGCGGTAGCGGCGGATCAAGCGGCTTGGGAAAAACGACCCGTCACCGTCGCAGACTTGAACGAGGAACTCTCGAAAAAGCTCCGCGTGAACCCATCGAAGAATCTCCGGCTGATCAATTTCTGGTCCACCACCTGTGGTCCTTGTGTGAAAGAATTTCCCGACTTGGTGGACACCGGTCGCCGCTTTCAAAATCGTCAGTTTGAGTTCATCTCTATTAGCCTCGATCCGGTGGCACAGCGGGCTGCGGTTTCCAAGTTCTTGGAATCTCGTCACGCGGCTGTGCCCGATCCCACCGCCAAGTCATTTAAGGAACAGGGGCTGACCACGGGCAATTACCACTGGACCGGTGGCAATCCCGATCTCATGGCCCAAGCCATCGACCCCGAGTGGACCGGTGCGCTGCCACACACCGTGTTAGTGGCTCCCGGCGGCAAAATTCTCTGGAGCCATTCCGGGGAGTTAGATATTGTCGAAGTTCGCCGCCAGATCGTCAAAGGGCTGGAGTAAATCGTTTTCCAAAAACCGCCGCAGT
>JANPAU010000237.1:0-2298 GCA_031430055.1 Akkermansiaceae bacterium
CAATTGCGTCGAATCGTAGACGTGGTTTCCGGATCCCGGCGACCATGGCTTGATACATTTCTTCTTCCTGTCGGAGGTCAGTGTTCTGACCCCGGTAGACCAAACCACGTCTTAATTGACTCATCCTGATTTCCTGTGCCGTTTCGATTTTTCCCATACTGCGTTCAACCGATTCAACAAACGAAGGCCCCTCCAAAACCGTATTACGAGCAATACTTACACACGCCTCTAAGGCACTCTCATAATCTGGTAGGACATTAGCCAGCACAGCACGACGCTCAGCTCGGCTGAGATTGGTATCGTGCAGACGAACCATAAGCGCCGGGTAGTTCTGCGATTTGTCGTAACCTACCCGAAGTAGATTCTCAAGTTGCTCATCTCGGACAAGCTTCTGTGTGATGGTGTTCACAAATATCGTATGAAACTGTGGCGGGAACCACCCCTGCATCTGGCGAACGAGCGGGAGGCATTGGGAATCATTCCAATCCTGAGTTGTGTTATCCAAACACGCTGGATCAGCATCCGTAATTATGTCGAACCTAAAATAAATCTGTTCTCCGAATGCGAAGTGCCCCTCAGGCAACCTCCGCCAAAATGCCCATGCCTGACCCCTGTCTTCCCATTCCTTATATCGGGTGAGATTATCAATGAAAGGATGACCTGGACGGAGTAAGGCATATTTGGGGGAGTCTAGAGCGTCTCGCCGCTTATAGCTAAGGGATTGGCCGGAGGGAATATTGCTCATAATCTCATTCCATTGTTCCTCAGGGAAAAGGGTATTCTCCGTGTATCGATAGGAATTATTCAGATGAGTTGGTTCTAAGTGCCAGGAGCGAACCAGCCAACCAGACAGGGCTGCCGCGAATCTTTTCTGACGCTCATCGCTGTCCTCTTCGCGAAGCTTCTCGGCGAAAGAAACATCGTCAGTTTCGTAAGCTTCCGTTTCATCTATCGCAGCCTGCTTTCTTAGCAGGATACGCTCATTATCGATAGCAGTACGGATAAATCCCGCCTCGCTGAGAAGTGATTCGGCCCCTTCTGTAAACGCCTTCTCTACCCAGCGCTCCCGTTCTTGGTCGAGAAAAAACTGCAGATCCGCAACCGACTCCTTGAAGACTCCAACACCCTCTCGTATCAGATGCAGGAAAGCATCAGTGAACGAGTTTTCAGGCTCTTCTGGAGCGAAGACATGATGAGGAGCGCTTGCCTTAGTTCGCCCGATACGATCCAGCCGACCAATACGTTGTTCTAACCGATTGACATCCCATGGTAAGTCAAAATGGATGACACGATCCACGAACTGTAGGTTCAGCCCTTCTTCTCCCGTGTGGTCACAAACCAGCACTGCGCTGGAGGATTCAATGGCGAAGCGCTCCAACAACGTGTAGCGCTCGTTTGCTGGAGTTGTGGCAAGGTGGGCATAGACATACCGCTCATTCATAGTGGTTCGAAGTCGTGAGATAATTTCTTCGCCAACTGCCGTATAAGCGGTAAACACCACCTTGCGCCCGCTCCGGTAATATGCTAATACATCAAGTAGATCATCGATGGCATCTTTTTCATCTGGATCATCCATCAAATTGCGTTCCCAGTTTTCCAGTTGCTCACGTTCGCCATCAAAAAACGGAACTGCGACCAAAAGGTTGCACATTTCCTGTGGCAAAATCAGAGACTGCTCCCGTTGTCCTTGGCGATACTGTAACGCGGTGCGGAGCAAAGCTGGCCAGGAAGTTGCCAGGTTTAGGAACTGCGTGAATAGTTTCTGATAGGCGTCGGTATCCTCTACTGCAATGCAGGCCGTCTCACGCCAGATATCCAGGGCATACTGCGATTGGGTGAGACGGCCATCGGTGAAGAACTCGACCGTCAACTTTCCCTCCTCACGCTTGGGAAGCAAACCGTCGGGAACCCGACTGCGTGACGAGCGAAGCATCCGGCGGTGCACGCGGTGAGTTTCACAAATATGGAGCCGGACCTGTCGTGCTATCGCCGAGACATCCGCTGTAGTTCCAAGCGTCCGCGCCACATCCGCTGCTCTTTCCAGTTCGGTTGCTTGTGCCATCAGAAATTCATCCTCTGGCAGATTCGTTCGGAGCGCTTCGGCGGCATCTCGAATTTCCCGGGGACGTTTCATATCCTCCTGAACCAGATCCAGCGCGGAGGCGACCCCGTCACGGTTCCGAATACGCGTGCAGAAGCCGTCTATATCCTCCAAAGAGTAGGTCTGGGGTTCCAGGAGGTGCAGCATCGCCAAGAAGGAGTTTTCATTGTGTAGGGCTGGGGTTGCGGAGAGCAGGA